>CALMAR010000194.1:16976-18809 GCA_937859855.1 uncultured Kineosporia sp. | reverse complement strand
CCCGCCCCCACGACGGCGCCCCCGCCTTGGGGCGGCGGCCGCCCCCCCCCCCCCCGCCCGCCCCCGGGGGGGGCGCCGGTTCTCACTGAGCTGGCTGGGGGCGCTGCCGCTGCTGGCCTACCTCGGCCTGTTCCTGATCGTGCCCACGATCACCGTGGCGGTGCAGGCGTTCCGGGCCACCGACGGCCGGCTGACGCTGGACAACCTGCGCACTCTGACCGAGGGTTTCGTCGTCCGGTCGTTCATCAACAGCGTGGTGCTGTCTCTGGTCAGCGCCGTGCTCGGGGCCGTACTGGGTGCTCTGCTGGCCTACGTCGTGGTCACCGGGAACCCGCACGGCTGGTTGCGCCGGGTGGTCACATCGGCGTCCGGCGTGCTGGCCCAATTCGGCGGCGTCACCCTGGCATTCGCCTTCATCAGCACCGTCGGCGGGGAGGGCTTCGTGACCCTGCTGCTGCACGACGCCGGCATCACGGTCGGCTCGAACTGGCTTTACCAGGTGAGCGGCCTGATCGTGGTCTACCTGTACTTCCAGATCCCGCTGATGGTGCTGGTCTTCCTGCCCGCGCTGGACGGGATCCGGCCGCAGTGGCGGGAGGCCACCGAGAGCCTGGGCGGCAGCACCGGCCAGTACTGGCGGCATGTCGCGCTGCCCATCCTGGCGCCGTCCTTCTTGGGCGCGACCCTGTTGTTGTTCGCCAATGCCTTCGCCGCATTCGCCACCGCGGCTGCGCTGATCAGCCAGGGTGGCGTGATCGTGCCGTTGCAGATCCGCAACTACATGACCAGCGAGGTGGGGACGTCGCAGGAGAACGTCGGCAAGGCGCTCGCGCTCGGGATGATCGTCGTGGTTGCGATCGCCATGACGCTGTACACCGTGCTGCAGCGGCGGAGCGCGAAATGGCTGCGCTGAGCGGCAGTTCCAGCCGCGCCACCCGCCGCCGGCGCTGGAACGTGGTGCGCGCCGTCCTGCTGGTGATGTTCGCGCTGTACTTCTTCGGGCCGCTGGCCACCTTGGTCGAGTTCAGCACCCGGGGCATCGGCCTGGACGCGCCCCGTTCGCTGAACGCCTGGCGCAGCATCGGTAACTACCCGGAGCTGCTGTCGGCGATCTGGGCCTCGCTCGAGCTCGCGGTACTGACCTCCGTGGTGTCAGTGGCTCTGCTGCTGCCGACAATGATCTGGGTCCGGCTACGAGTTCCCCGGCTCAGCCGGGTGATCGAGTTCCTCTGCCTGCTGCCGCTGACCATCCCGGCGATCGTGCTGGTGGTGGGCTGGGCGCCGCTCTACCAATGGGTCACCTATCTGTCGCCCGGCCCGCTCAAGGCTTCGCCGCTGGCGCTGGTGTTCGCCTACGTCGTGCTGGTGCTGCCCTACCTGTACCGCTCGCTGGACACCGGGCTGGCGGCCATCGACCTGCAGACCCTGGCCGAGGCGGCCCGTAGCCTGGGCGCCAGCTGGAGCACGGTGATGCTGCGGGTGATCGTCCCGAACATGCGCTCGGCCGTGCTGAACGCGCAGCTGCTCGCGGTGGCTCTGGTGCTGGGGGAGTTCACCGTCGCCTCGCTGCTCAACTTCGTCAACCTGCAGGTCGCGATGAATCAGGTCAGCCAGGCCAACTCCCGGGTCGCGTACGCGGTCGCATCCGCCGCGCTGTTACTGACTTTCCTTCTACTGCTGCTGATCTCGCTGGCCGGGCAGATCCGGCCCCGCACAGCTGCGGATGAGCCGGACTCCCCGGACATCCCGGCCGATCAAGGCATCACCCGGGCCGCCCCCGCACCGGTCACCATCGCCACCGCCGTCAAGGAGAACTGACGTGTCAACAGCCAC
>CALMAR010000194.1:335-16966 GCA_937859855.1 uncultured Kineosporia sp. | reverse complement strand
CGCCGGGACCGCTGGCGCTGCCGGCGTCGAGGTGCAGCTGGACGATCTGCGCCGCAGCTACGGCGGTGTCGTTGCCCTCGACGGGCTCAGCCTGACCCTCCGGGCCGGCGAAATGATCGCGCTGCTGGGACCTTCGGGATGCGGCAAGACCACGGCGCTGCGGCTGCTGGCCGGGCTGGAGGACGCTGACGGCGGCCGGGTCATCGTCGGTGGCCAGGACGTCACCGCGGTGCCGACCAACAAGCGCGATATGGGCATGGTGTTCCAGGCCTACTCGCTGTTCCCCAACATGACGGCACGCCAGAACGTGGCCTTCGGATTACGGCTGCGCAAGGTCTCCACCGCCGAACGCGATCAGCGGGCCGGCGAGATGCTCGAACTGGTAGGCCTTTCCGCCCAAGCGAACCGCTACGCCTTTCAGATGTCCGGCGGCCAGCAGCAACGGGTCGCGCTGGCCCGGGCGCTGGCCATCCGGCCCAAGGTGCTGCTGCTGGACGAGCCGTTGTCCGCGCTGGACGCCAAGGTGCGCGCCCAGCTGCGGGATGAGATCCGCCGGGTGCAGCTGGAGGTGGGCACCACCACCCTGTTCGTCACCCACGACCAGGAGGAGGCGCTGGCCATCGCCGATCGGGTCGGGGTGATGCGGGCCGGCCAGCTGGAGCAGCTCGGCTTGCCGACCGAGGTCTACCACCGCCCGGCCACGCCATTCGTGGCCGACTTCGTCGGGCTGAGCAACAAGATGCCGGCCACGGTGGCGGGCTCATCGGCGTCGATCCTGGGCGCGGTGGTCCCGCTGGTGGATCCGCAGACGCCGGACGGCGCTGTGGTGGCCATGGTCCGGCCCGAGGCGCTGTCGTTGTCGCCGCTGGACGGCGCCGGCGCATCCGACCCGCTGGTCGGGCAGGTGATCGCGATCTCGTTCCTGGGGGCGGTCAGCCGGGTCACAGTCGATCTGGGGCCGTCCGGGCCGGTGGTGGCTCAGATGCCCACCTCGCAGGCCAGCGACTTCCCGGCCGGATCGCTGGCCCGGGTCACCATCCGGCCCGACCCCGTGCTGGTGGTTCCTTCGGCCTGACCCCGGACGCGGGAGGGGGATCGCGCACCCCCGCGGACGACCCGCGGACAAGTGGAACAGAACGGCGTGATCCACTTGCTGAACCGGTCAGTAACCGGCTCCGTAGGAACAGTCAGTGTCGAACAGCCGAGCTCGAACGGCTGATCGAGACAGCCCGAATCGACAGCCAATCGAACAGCTGAGGTGAAGCCTGGTGGGTCGTACCGCTCCTGCTCCGGTCCACCCGCTCCGCCTGCGCAACGATCCGGCTCAGTACGACGACCTGACCGATGAGTGGTGGCCGCCGTACGGCAAGTTCGCCGCCCTGCACTGGCTGGCCCGGGTCCGGGCCGGTCAGATCCCGCCGCCGCCGTATCCGGGCGCCCCGCTGCTGGACGTCGCCTGCGGGGCCGGGTTGCTGGCGCCCCATCTGACTGATCGGCGGCTGGGCTGGCGGCACATCGGCGTGGATCTGTCCCGGCTGTCGCTGCGCCAGGCCCGCGCCCATGGGGTGGCGCCGGTGAACGCGGACGCCCTGCGCCTGCCCTTCGCCGACGGCGCCTTCGGCTGCGTGGTCGCCGGTGAGGTGCTGGAGCACCTGACTGACCTGGACGGCGCCTGCGCCGAGCTGGCCCGGGTGCTGGCGCCGGGCGGCGTCCTGGTGATGGACACCCTGGCCGACACCCGGATAGCGCGGGTCGCGCTGATCCGGATCGCTGAGCGGCTGCCCGGAGGACCGCCACCGGGAATCCACCATCCGGCTCTGCTGGTCGACCCGGACCGGCTGACCCGGCTGCTGCGCGCTGGTGGCGTCCAGATCACCGTGCTGCGCGGTTTGCGGCCCTCGCTGATCGGATACGTCCGCTGGCTTCTGCGGCGCCGGCCGATGGTCGCGATGGTGCCGATCCGATCGCTGTCCGGGGTCTATCAGGCCGTCGGATCGAAGGACTGACGTGAACACCTCTGCGCGCGAACCAGCTGCTGGCCGCCTGGCCCGCCCGGTGATCACCGGGCAGGCGTCGGCCTTCCCCCAGGCGTTGTCCCAGCAGTCCATCTGGGACAGCTACTTCGGGCCGCGAATGGCGGGAAACCGGGTCGCCGAAGCTGTCTTCAAGCGATGCGGGGTCAGTACCAGGCATGGCGTGGCTGATCCGGCCCAGGAAGACGTCAGTCTCTGGACGACCGGCCAGCGGATGCGCCGCTACCTGCCCGAAGCCAGAGAGCTGGGCCGCCAGGCGATCACGGCGGCCCTGGCCCGGGCCGGGCTCGGGCCGGATGCGGCCGGGCAACTGGTGGTGGTCTCCTGCACCGGATACGCCACCCCCGGGCTGGACATCCTCCTGGCCGATGATCTGGGTATGCCGAACACGGTGCAACGACTGCTGATCGGGCACATGGGCTGCTACGCCGCCATTCCCGCGCTGGGCGCCGCCGCCAACTACGTCGCCGCGCAGAATCTTCCCTCGGTGGTGCTGTGCGTCGAACTGCCTTCTCTGCACGTCCAGCCGCGCGAGGCGGACTCCGACCTGGAACAGGTGGTCGCTCACTCGTTGTTCGCCGACGCCGCCACCGCCTTCGTGGTCGAGCCGGATGCCCAGACCGGCTTCGAGGTGCTGGCCACGTCCTCGGTCACCGCGCCCGGCACTCAGCGGCTGATGAGCTGGGAGGTCACCGATCACGGTTTCAAGATGGGCCTGTCGGCCAAAGTGCCCGAAGTGCTGTCGATGTCGGTCGGGGACGCGATGACCAGCCTGCTCAAGCCGCACGAACTGGAGACTGGAAACGTCGATGAGTGGGTGGTGCACCCGGGCGGCCCGCGCATCCTCGATGTCATCGCCGACCGGCTGCAGCTGCCTGAGGGCAGTCTGGACATCAGCCGCGAGGTTCTGCGCGACAACGGGAACTGTTCCTCCGCCACGGTGATGCTGGTCCTCGATCAGATGAGGCAGCAGCATGCCCCGCGGCCGGGGACGACGGCGGTGGCGATGGCATTCGGACCCGGCCTGACCCTGTGCTCTGCCCTGCTCCGGGCGGTCTGAGCCGCAATAGCGCTGATCTGGCGCCATCAGCCGATCAGCGTGCCGGGATCGATGCGCACTCACCGCCACAACTTCGGCATAAGTGGCGGGTTCAGCTGCTCAGTGGCTGTTTGAGCGGCCTTTGCCGAGCCGGGTGGCGGAGACCGAGGAGGAGGTGGGCTGCAACAGCTGGACGGAACGGATCACCGTGCGCAGCGAGTCGCCGGTCAACCGGCCCTCACGATCGGCCGTGGCCAGCACGACCCGATCCGGGCGGATCACGGCAGCTGCGGCGCGAGCCCGGAGCAGCCAGCGGATCACCGCCTGCTCCGGCTCGGCGACCACTTCGGGGGATGACGAAAAAGCCTGCAGCTGAACCACTCTGGCTCCCAGCTGAGCGCTGAGCCGGGTCAGCTGCGGGCTGAGCGGGCCGATGCTGACCACGCTGAACCCGGCCCCCACAACACCGACCAGCCGCCGGAGCCGGCCACCGGCGACGACCGCCGGCTGCGGGATCAGCCGCCCGGCCAAGCGAGCCCGGCCCACCAGCAGTCCCGGGTTCATGGCCGGTGCGCCCCGGTCCAGCAGGCTCGTGGTGGCGCCGGGCACCCGGACCAGCCCGGCCAGCCCCATTCGGCGGGCCCGGGCGGCTCCATCCTGTCCGCCGGTCATGGCCCAGCCCAGCAGTACCGCCTTGCGGATCAGCGCCTCGGCCTGGGGCGCGCGCTCGGACTGGTAGCTGCGCAGCGTCGCCTCGTCCGCCGATCCGCCGATCACCAGCGCTAGCTTCCAGGCCAGGTTGGCGGCGTCCCGCAGTCCGGCCGCCAGACCCTGGCCGATGAACGGCGGGGTCTGATGCGCGGCGTCGCCCAGCAGGAAGACCCGGCCGCGCTGCCAATCAGAGGCCAGCTGAGCCCGGAAGGTGTATTCGGCGCAGCGGACGAGGTCCAGCCCGGTCAGATCGTTGCGCCCCGTCCACGGTCTCAGCAGTCCGCCCAGTACCGCGGGCTCGCTCAGTGAGCCGGCCGCCTCGTCGTCCCGGAGCCGGAACTCGAACCGATATCGGTCATCACCGATTCGCATGAACGTGGCGGCCCGGGCCGGGTCACAGACCTGCTGTACGCCGTCCCAGCTCTGCAGGTCCTGACTGGCGCGCACATCCACCACCAGCCAGCGCTCGCGGAACCGCAGATCCCGCAGCTGGCTCCCGATCAGACCCCGAACCATGCTCGCGGCTCCGTCACAGCCCAGCACCGCCATCGACACCAAGTGCCGCACGGCGCCCCGGGGATCCAGGGCCGTCACGACCGGTCGGTCGGTGTCGATCCCGGTCAGCCCGGTGAGTTGCCAGCCGGAGCGCAGTTCGATCTGGGGCCGGACGGCGATCCGGTCGCGCAGCAGCGCCTCCAGCTCGGGCTGGTCGAACATGTTCGCCTGGGGATAACCGTGCAGGCCGCAATCGGCGCTGCGGCCGAACTCGGCCATCACCCGGTGCCGGGCGTCGAGCAGGCGCAGGCCCAGGGCCGGCCGGCTGATGCGGGCGAACTGCTCAGCCACCCCGGCCGACTGCAGGATCCGGACGGCCTCGTCGTCCAGATGCACGGCCCGGGGGAGCGGATGCGGCCCGGTCCGGCGTTCCAGGATGATCGAGGCGACGCCGTAGCGGGCCAGCAGCAGTGCCGTTACCAGGCCGACCGGCCCGGCGCCCACGATCACGACTGGCTCGGTCCGTTCCAGGCATGAATCAGCCACGGCCCCACCCGGAGCCGGGGTCTGGTGCGTCTATACAGAACACGGGGTCGCAGCGGGAGGTGCGGGTGCGGACGGATCGGGGCCAGGACGGGCTGGCGGAGTTCGTGGCCATGCGCGGGTCAGCCCTGCTAAGGCTGGCCTGGCTGCTGACTGCAGACGCCGACGCGGCGCAGGATCTGGTGCAGGACGCGCTGGTGCGAATCATTCCCACATGGAACAACATCCGCCCCGACCGGCGTGAGGCCTGTCTGCGAACCGCGATCCGTTCGGCCTGGATCGACCGCTGGCGGCGCAGCCGCAGCCGATTCGGTGAGGTGGCCGCGGGCGACATCACTGAATTGGCCGATCCGGCCGAGGACAGTATCGATCTCGACGGGTTCGGCGACCGACTTGCATTGGCGGCCGCGCTGGCCCAGCTGGCGCCGGGGCAGCGGGCCGTGCTCGTGCTGCGCTTCTACGAGGACCAGACCGAGGTGCAGACCGCCGCGGCGCTCGGCTGCTCGGTCAGCACGGTGAAGAGCCAGGCGCGGGCCGGACTGAGCCGCTTGCGCGCGCTGATGGGCCGAGTCCTGGATGGGTCTGGGGAGGGGCCGAGATGACCATGAAGACGCTGCTGGACGACGCAGCTGCTCACGCCATGGAGGATCGGGCGAGCGAGCTGCCGCTGGTGCTGGCGCGGGCCGGGCAGGACCGCGATCGGCGGCGGTTGACCCGGCGCCGCAGTGCCGTCGCTGCCCTGGCGGCTGCCGCGGTGATCGCGCTGATCGCCGTCCTGCTCCCGGGCTCATTGCCGGCAGGCCAGGAGGGGATGCCAGCCAGCGAGCCCGATCCACTGCCGGCCGTCACCGGTGTGCCAGCCCGCTGGTACTACGCCCCGCCGTGGACGCCACCGGTGACCCGGCACCCGATGACCGCGGCCGTGATGGTGCTGAGCGCGCCGCTGCAATCGGGGCCGATCTGGCACCGCCACGCAGCGCCGGGCCCCGTGCTGGTGTCGGCCGACGCGAAAGACTATGCCACGTTGCCGGATTGGGGGGCCGGCGACGGCGGAGTCACTCTGTCTCGGGATGGACGCCGGGTCGCCTGGTGGTCGACCGGGTCTAGAGCGCGACCCAGGACAGTGATTCACCAGCTGACCCTGAGCACCGGTGATCAGGTTGATGCAGTGCTAGCTGATGTCGAGCCTCGGACCATGCGCTGGATCAACGACAGCCTTTATCTGACCGGGGATCGCCTCAAGGCCGATTCGGCGAATCTTCGCCGGATTGAAAGCGGTGTCACTTGGTCTGTTTCCGGTTCGGTAGTCACCAGACACCAGCCGCCCCCAGCGCCATCGAGCGGCGTTCCCCAGGTGACTGAGGATTTCACGGCTCCAGGGCCAGTCGCGGATGCGTCCGGTCTGCGCTGGGCTGCAGCTGGTCAGGCCAATGGCTCATGGTCTCTTCAGCTCACCTCCAGTCAGAACAAGATCGGGCCGATCCTGACCCGCGCGCCTCTGATGCGGATCACCAGCGACGAACCGATCATGATGGTGAAGGTGCTGGGCTGGGGAGCGGCCGGAATCGTGGTGCAGGTCAACAGCACACGGAGCCCAGGCGAATCGATTCACCGCTCGATTCGGATCATTGCCCCGGACACCGGCAAGAGCACCACCGTCTCCCGCTCGTACCAGAACAGCACGGTCATCCCCGTGGCGGTGGCCAGCGATCTGATCACCAGCTCCACGCCGATCGCAGCTCCGGTGCCGGCCTTCGACGCGCGCGATCGCTCGCATCTGGCCTTCCTGATCATCTACGGCTGGAGCCGGTACGGCGGCGCCATCAAGGCGGCCCTGCTGGCCGTCATCGCCCTGATCGTCGTACTGGTTTCCTATCGGCGCGGGCTGTTCCGGAGCCGCGACAGCCCGCCTCCGGCCCCGGAGTGATCGCCAGGTCAGCCCAGGATTGTGCGGCCAGAACCGCTTTTGCGCGGGCTGAGCCGGTGATCATGGCGGAGGGAGGGCGCGCGTCTCACTCCTCCGCCGAGCCGGATGAGGACGCCGAGGACATGCCTTCCTTGATCAGATCCATCACAGCGGAGTCGGCCAGCGTGGTGACGTCGCCGATCTGGCGATTCTCGGCGACGTCGCGCAGCAACCGCCGCATGATCTTGCCCGATCGGGTCTTGGGCAGTTCGGCCACCACCATGATCTGGCGCGGCTTGGCGATCGGCCCGATCTCCTTGGACACGTGGTCGCGCAGCTCCTTGATCACCGCCTCGGACTGGCTCTCGTCGTAGCCCGCATCTCCTCGCAGGATCACGAACGCGCACACGGCCTGGCCGGTGGTCTCGTCGTTGGCTCCGACCACGGCCGCCTCGGCCACTTTCGGGTGGGAGACCAGCGCCGACTCGATCTCCGTGGTCGAGAGCCGGTGGCCGGACACGTTCATCACGTCGTCCACCCGGCCGAGCAACCAGATGTCGCCGTCCTCATCCTTTTTCGCGCCGTCGCCGGCGAAGTACTTGCCCTCGTAGCGCGACCAGTAGGTCTCCTGATAGCGCTCGGGGTCACCCCAGATGCCGCGCAACATGGACGGCCAGGGCTCCGTCAGCACCAGGTAACCGCCCGCCCCGTCCGGCACCGAGTGCGCCTCGTCATCGACGACGTCCACCGAGATCCCCGGTAGCGGCACCTGGGCCGAACCCGGCTTGCACACCGTGATCCCGGGCAGCGGGCTGATCATCATCGCGCCGGTCTCGGTCTGCCACCAGGTGTCCACCACCGGGGTCCGGTCGCCGCCGATCACCCGCCGGTACCAGATCCAGGCCTCCGGGTTGATTGGCTCACCGACGGAGCCCAGCACCCGCAGCGAGGTCAGGTCGAACTTGGCCGGGATCTGCTCGCCCCACTTCATGAACGTCCGGATCGCGGTGGGGGCGGTGTAGAGCTGGCTGACCTTGTACTTCTGCACGATCTCCCAGAACCGGCCCTGGTGCGGGGTGTCCGGCGTTCCCTCGTAGATGACCTGGGTGGCGCCATTGGCCAGGGGGCCATAGACGATGTAGCTGTGCCCGGTCACCCAGCCGATATCCGCTGTGCACCAGTAGGTGTCGCGATCCGGGCGAAGGTCGAACACGTTCCGGTGGGTGAACGAGGTCTGGGTCAGGTACCCACCGGAGGTGTGCAGGATGCCCTTCGGCTTACCGGTGGTGCCGGAGGTGTAGAGGATGAACAGGGGGTGCTCGGCGTCGAACGGCTGCGGCGTGTGCTGGTCGCTCTCGGCGTCCAGAGCCTCGTGCCACCAGACGTCGCGGCCCTCGGTCCAGTCAACGTCCTGGCCGGTGCGGCGGATGACCAGCACATTGCGGACGCCGGAAAGCTTCGAAACCGCTTCGTCCACGGCCGGTTTCAGCGCGGCGGGCTTACCCCGCCGATAGCCGCCGTCCGACGTGATCACCACCTGGGCATCGGCGTCCTCGATCCGGCTGCGCAGCGCTTCGGCCGAGAAGCCGCCGAAGACAACGGAATGCGGCGCACCGATGCGGGCACAGGCCAGCATGGCGACGATCGCTTCGCTGATCATCGGCAGATAGATGGCCACCCGGTCTCCGGCGTGGACCCCGAGCGTGGTCAGCGCGTTGGCTGCCCGGCTGACCTCCTTCTGCAGTTCGGCGTAGGTGAGGGTGCGGGTGTCACCGGGCTCGCCCTCGAAGTGCACCGCTACCCGGTCGCCGTTGCCCGCCTCGACGTGCCGGTCCACGCAGTTGTAGGCCACGTTCAGCTCGCCGCCGACGAACCATTTGGCGAACGGGGCCTGGGACCAGTCCAGCGCCTGTGACCACGGCGTACTCCAGCTGAGGAAGCGGGCCTGCTCCTCCCAGAAGCCGATCCGATCGGCCGCGGCCTGGTCGAAGAGTTCGGGCTGAGCCACCGCCGCCTCGGCGAAGGCGGCATCGGGCGGGAATCGCCGTTCCTCGTGCGACAGGTTGGCCAGCGTTTCGTTGCTCATCTGCGGAATCCCCTCCGGCTCTGGCGCGGGACGTTGTGATCCGACCCTAATCCTGCTCCGGTTGCCAAGCAGTTGCACCGCTTGATCCCGTACAGCGGCCCGGGAAGCGGGCCCGGCGGCGCAGTTGCGCGCTATTGATCAGAGGCCGAGAAGGATGCGCACGATGTACTCGACCGCGGCGAGGCTCTCCACGGCGGATCCCAGCCTGCGCTCGAACCGGCCCGTGGAGACAGTCCGGAGTTGCTCGACCTGGATGTAACCGGTGTGCGGCAGGCCGGATGATCCGGGCCGGATCTCGACCCTGGTCGGATAGGGCTTCTCCGTTCGCGTGATTCGGGGCGACGCTGGCCAGCCCGTGCAGACCGGCCAGAATCCGCCCGGCGGTCGAGAAGGGCAAGTGCAACTCAGGCGGGGGTCAGATGCTGAACAATCCAGCGCAGGCGCTCCGTTGTAACCTGCCCAGAGGCGATGAACAGCCGGCCTTCGGGGTCGGTCCAGATGGCGGTCTCGTTCTCGGTCTGGATCGGATCGCTGTTCTGGTCGAATCCCTCGGAAGAGTCCAGGCCGTAGAGGATTTCGCGACCGTCGATCTGGAGCAGCTGGCAGTTCCGCTCCGGGGCCGAACCGAAGGGCGGCCCATCTATAGGACCCGAGTCGCGCACGATCAGCCTCCACGAGTCGGGTCCGGTTCCGTAGGTCACCCGCCAGTCCTCGCCGGAGGTGGCTCGGGCGCCGGTGACGGTGATCCGGTTCACCGACGAACGAGGCGGGACCAGCAGATCCGGATTGGCCGGATCCAGCCGGGCCTCCTGGATCATGGTGATCACGGCCTGCCGGGACAGGCCCGCGCTCTGGTAGCGCTGGAGTGAGCCGTTCTCCACCCAGGCCACCGTCCATGTCTCGTCCGGCGCGTCCGGAGTGGCCGGATCACCCAGGATCCAGGCGGTGGTTCCCCGCAGCCGAAGGCGTTTCGAGCCGGCCTTGACCTGCTCGGACGGATAGTCGCCGGGCACCGGGTCGGGCTCCAGGCTGAACCAGCCCTTGATCCGTCCCGAGCTGGACAGGTTCGCCCCCACGACCTGCGGCGGACGGCAGCGCGGACCCGAGCGACGGTGCTCGATCACGGTGATCGGTTGCCCCGCCTGCTCGACCACGAACCGGACCGGCGGGTCCGGAGCCTGGCTGGGGCTGGGCCGCCCTGCGCAGGGCTGGTCGGTGTGGAAGGGCTTCAGTTCGATCACCGCCGGGGTGGGCGTGCCCGTGGCTGTGGCTGGCCGGGCCGGGCTGGCCGCGGTGCCAGTGGTCCCGCCGCAGGCCGCCAGCCCCAGCGCAGCCGCCACGAGGACGGCGCCAAGGGCGCGGGGCTTCGGCGTCCGCATTCCTCAGTCTGACACCCCGGCCACCCAGGAGTGGGCCGATCCGATCCTGGCAAACGGGCAGATCGGCACATTCCGGCCCTACTCAGTGCGGAACGGCCTTCTCGGCGCCCGCCCCGGTCAGGGAGCGGACCTCCATCTCCGCGAACTTGGCCGGGTCGGAGCGCTCCTTGCTGGTCAGCGTGCCGATGAAGCCGAGCAGGAAGCCGAGCGGGATCGAGATGATGCCCGGGTTGTCCAGTGGGAACCAGTGGAAGTCGACGCCGGTGTTGGTGATCATCGACAGACTGGCTCCGGTCTTGGCGTCGACCTTGCCCGAGACCACCGGCGAGAACGCGATCAGCACCACCGCGGAGATCAGGCCGCCGTAGATGGACCACAGCGCCCCCCGGGTGTTGAACCGCTCCCAGAACAGCGAGTACAGGATCGTGGGCAGGTTCGCCGACGCCGCCACCGCGAACGCCAGGGCGACCAGGAACGCCACGTTCTGGTTCTTGGCGTAGATCCCGCCGATGATCGCCACGATGCCGATCACCACCGCGGTCATCCGTGCCACCCGGACTTCGTCGTCGGCTTTGACCTGCCCCTTCTTGATCACGTTGTTGTAGACGTCGTGCGCGAACGACGCGCTCGCGGTGATGGTCAGCCCGGCAACCACGGCCAGGATGGTGGCGAAGGCCACCGCTGCGATCACTCCGAGCAGCAGCGTGCCCCCGAGCTCGAACGCCAGCAGAGGCGCGGCCGAATTCGCCTTGCCCGGAGCGGCCAGGATCTTCTCCGGCCCGACCAGCCAGGCGGCGCCGAACCCGAGCACCAGGGTGAACAGGTAGAAGATGCCGATCAGCCAGATGGCCCAGACCACGCTGCGGCGAGCCTCTTTGGACGACGGCACGGTGTAGAAGCGCATCAGCACGTGCGGCAGCCCGGCCGTGCCCAGCACCAGCGCCAGGGCCAGGGAAATGAAGTCCAGTTTGCTGGTCCCTGAAATGCCGTATTTGAGGCCGGGTTCCAGCAGTTTGCCGCCCTGCGGCGACGCCGCAGCGGCGTCCCCGAGCAACGCCGACAGATTCAGCCCAGCCTTGCCCAGCACCCAGAGGGTCATCAGCGCGGCGCCCACGATCAGCAGCACCGCCTTGATGATCTGCACCCAGGTGGTGCCCTTCATCCCGCCCACCAGCACATAGACGATCATCAGGATTCCGACCACGGCGATGGTCAGGTTCTGCCCGGCCGTGCCCTTGACCCCGAGCAGGAGGTTCACCAGGCCACCGGCTCCGGCCATCTGCGCCAGCAGGTAGAAGAACGACACCGCCAGGGTCGAGATCGCCGCCGCGGTCCGGACCGGAGCCTGCCGGAGCCGGAAGCTGAGGACGTCGGCCATGGTGAAACGCCCTGTGTTGCGCAGCAGTTCGGCCACCAGCAGCAGCGCGACCAGCCAGGCCACCAGGAAGCCGATGGAGTACATGAAGCCGTCGTATCCGGTGGTGGCGATCGCCCCGGCGATGCCGAGAAAGGACGCCGCGGACAGGTAGTCACCGGAGATCGCGATCCCGTTCTGCCGGCCGGTGAAGGCCCGGCCACCGGCGTAGTAGTCCGCCGCGGTGCGGTTGTTCCGGGAGGCCCGCAGCACGATCGCGATGGTGATCGCGACGAAGACCAGGAAGATGGCGATGTTGACCGCGGGCTTGCCCACGGTATCGGTGGCCGCAGCCATGAATGGCCTCATCGGACCTCTCCCTGCTCGATGTGATCACGCAGCCGATCGGCCACGGGGTCGAACTCACGGTCGGCCCAGCGGGCATAGATCATGGTGATCGCGAAGGTCGAAACAAACTGCAGCAGGCCGAAGATCAGCCCGACATTGACCTTGCCGAAGACTTTGGTGCTCATGAAACCGGGGGCGTAAGCGGACAGCAGCACGTACAGGAAGTACCAGGCCAGGAACAGCGCGGTCAGCGGGAACACGAAGCGGCGGAACCGGCGGCGCAGGTCGGCGAACTCGGCGCTGTGCTGCACCTCCTGGTACGTGCTTCCGCCGCTGCCAGAGGCACGGCGGGACGGCTCGGTGGTGGACATGCGGGCCTCCCGATGGCGCATGGCCGCACGCTCCGGTGCGCACGACTCCACAGCCACTCTGGACGCAGCGGCAATCGATCACTACGAAGAGGATCCGGGCTGCGCCAAGAGGGCGAGCCGGGCGGCCAATGGTGACTGCGGCTGCGCCGGACGGTCGGCCATCAGCGACGAACGGCGTCGCCTGAGGCGCGAGCGCGAGGGCTGAATTCGCCCCGGTCGAGATCGAGGGTCTCCGGAGTGTGCAGCCGGACCATGATCTGCGCGACGCCGCGGGGCGCCGATCCCGGTGTCAGCAGCGAGCTGAGGATCATCACCGCAAAGGCCAGCGGCACGGTCCAGGCCGCAGGCTGGGCCAGCAGGGTCGCCGCCAGGCCACCGCTGACCGCGCCGCTGATGGTGAGCAGCACGGCGATGCTGGCCGTGGTGCCGCCCACGATCAGGCCGGTCATCGCCCCGGACCGGGTCAGGCGGGGCCACCAGATTCCCAGCACCAGTAGCGGGCACAACGTGGACGCCGCCACCGCGAAAGCCAGGCTGACTGTGTCGGCCAGCCCGGTACGAATTCCCAGCAGGGAGAGTGCAGCCGGCACCGCTACCGCCACCGCCGCCCCGGCCCGGAAGCCGCTGACGCTGGCTCGCAACCGGCCCCGGAGCAGATCCTGGCTGAGCACGCCGGCCACCGAGATGGTCAGCCCGCTGGACGTCGACAGGAACGCCGCGAAGGCACCGGCGGTGAGCAGTGCCGACACCAGGTCGCCCCCGATCCCGCCGAGCAGGCGCTGGGGCAACAGCAGCACCACGGCGTCGGCGTTGTTGCCGGAGGACACCAGGGCAGGCTCATAGATCCGGCCCAGCGCGCCGTAGACCGGCGGAAACAGATAGAAAGCGCCGAGCAGCCCGACCACGGCGAGCACGGTCCGGCGGGCGGCTCGCCCGTCCGGGTTGGTGTAGAGCCGGACCAGGATGTGGGGCAGGCCCATCGTGCCGAACAGCAGGGCCAGCAGGATGGAGTAGGTGCGGTAGAGCGGATGTTCGGTCCCAGCCAGCGGCCGGGCCCATCCCGCTCCGGCGACGTCGATCGGCGCGACCGCGCCGTCGCGGGCCCAGGCGATCAGCAGGAACACCACCGGCAGGGCGATCGCGGTCAGCTTGAACCAGTACTGGAACGCTTGCACGATCGTGACACTGCGCATGCCGCCGGCGATCACGTTGGCCACCACCACGCCGGCCACGACCGCGGTGCCCAGCCAGCGGGGTGCACCGGTGGTGATGTGCAGGGCCAGCCCGGCTCCGAGGAACTGCGGCAGCAGATACAGCCAGCCGATGCCAGCCACCAGCACGCTGGCGGTCCGGCGGACCAGCGAACCGGGCAGCCGGATCTCGGCGAAGTCGGGCAGCGTGTAGGCGCCGGATCGCCGCAGTGGCGCAGCCACCAGCACCAGCAGCACCAGATAGCCCGCGGTGTAGCCGATCGAGTACCACAGCATGTTGGTACCGTTCGCGAAGATCAGTGCGGCGACGCCGAGAAAGCTTGCCCCTGAGAGGTATTCACCTCCTATGGCTGATGCGTTCCAGCGCGGTGAGACCCGCCGGGCGGCCACGTAGAAGTCGCTGGTGGTCCGCGACAGCCGCAGGCCGAGCGCACCGATGCCCAGCGTCGCCGCACAGATCAGCGCGACCGCGAGCGCATGCAGCAGAGGGGCCGGAGTGTTGATCATCTGCAGTCCTGATCCGTTCAGCATCCGTTCAGCGGCGCCGCATGATCTCGGTGAAGTCGCGCTCGATCCGCTCGGCCGTGCGCACCTGCCACCAGGCGGCGGCGAACAGGCCAGGAAACACCGCCACCCCCAGCAGCAGCCAGGCCACGGTGACTGGCCCGGCCCGCTGCCCAGCGAGGCCGGGTAGTAGCAGGAACAACAGCGGCAACCCGCCCAGCCCGAGCACCACCAGGCCGAGCAGGGCCAGTCCCGAGCGTAACTGCGAGCGCAGCAGGGCGGACAGGTACACCTCGCCGATCCCGGTCTGCTCGTCGATCTCGCGGGTGGCGGGGCGGTGTTCGGGTCGCTGGCGGGCGCTCATCCGCGGACTGGTCACGCGGACCCGTTGCGGCGGACGCTCGTTCACCCGACGAAAGGCCGGGGTGCGCCCCGATCCGCTGCCCGATCACGCGTGGCCCGGCGCACCAGCAGATCTCGCAACTGGCGGGTATGGCGGCGGCTGACCTGGAGCATCCGGTCGCCCAGGCGGACGAAGAACCGGCCGCCGTCCATCTGCGTCTCGGCCACATGGTTCAGCGAGATCAAGGTGCTGCGGTGGATCCGAACGAAACCCGCACCCGCCCAGCGTTCTTCGAGAGTGGCCAGCGGGATCCGGACCAGATGGCTACTGGTCGCAGTGTGCAATCTGGCGTAGTCCCCCTGCGCCTCGACGAACAGCACCTTGGACCGCTGCACGAACCGGGTGACGCCGGCCAGCTCGACCGCGATGGTCTCGTCCGGCTCTTCGATGTCCGGTCCGGGCCGGCCCGCCGCCACCACCCGGCGCACCGCCTCGGCCAGCCGCTGCGCCCGGACCGGCTTGAGCACGTAGTCGATCGCCCGCAGGTCGAAGGCGTCGACGGCGTGCTGCTCATAGGCGGTGACGAAGACCAGGTGCGGGCGATGACTGAAACGGGCCAGCACCCGGGCCAGGTCGAGGCCGTCCAGGCCGGGCATCGAGATGTCGCAGAACAGCACGTCGACCGGCTGGCGTTGCAGCGCCTTCAACGCCTCGGCCCCGCTTCCGGCGGTCTGTACCTCGCCGATTCTCGAATCCTGCTGCAGCAACCAGGCAAGCTCGCTCAGGGCTGGGCCCTCGTCGTCAACGACCAGCGCCCGCAACGGCTGTGGCGTCATCGCCATAGATCGAGAGTAAAGGCGTACCGGCCTGCTGTGAACGGCATAGCCAGCTCACATCTGGCTCCCACGTCCCCCTCATCGGCGCCGGTCATGGTGGACCGCATGACCGCAGACCCGGCCCCCGCGCAAGTCTCTGTTCAGGTCCGGCGCCCAGCGGCCCATCTCGGATCGCAGCGCCGACCCGGCTGGCAGCTCGCCCAGCAGCTGACCCAGCAGCTCACCCGGCCGCTGAACCGATTGCTGCCAGCCGATCTGCGTCGTCAGCTGATCCGGTTCGCCAGCATCGGAGTGGCTTCGACCGCGGCCTATGCGGTGCTGTACCTGGGCCTGCGGATGGTGCTGAACGCCTTCGTCGCGAACGGGCTGGCCCTGCTGCTGACCGCCGTCCTCAACACTGCGGCGAACCGCCGTCTCACCTTCGGAGTGCGAGGCGGAACCGGCTTGGCCGGGGATCACGCCGTCGGCCTGCTCGCCTTCGCCGCCGGGCTGACCCTGACCACGGGCTCGCTGGCGCTGCTGCGGGCGCTCAGCGATCCCGGGCACGGCATCGAACTGCTGGTGCTCAGCGTGGCCAACGTGGTCGCCACTGGGTTGCGATTCGTGGCCCTGAAATTCAGGATCTCGGCCTGAGCCGAGGTCGGCCGAACTCAATGCCGGGCCGGTGGCGTCACCGAATCCAGATCCGCATCGATCTCTCGCAGCCACCGATACAGGGCAGCCGTTCCGGCTGGATCCGCCGTCCCCGATCTGATCAGTTCGTCGCCGTCCCACCTGATCCAGGCATTGCCGCTGCGCCGGAGCAGCCGGATCCCGTCCGGCCAGGAAACCTCGTGCAGGGCACGGCCTCGGCGCAGCAGCCCGGAGACGACCATGGCGGTGAGCGACTGCTCGAGCAGATGCTGCGCCGCGGCGGATCGCTGATTCGGCGGCAGGTCCGCCGGCAGCAGGGGGTCGACGATCTGCAACCCGGCCCCGTTGGCGATCAGGGCCAGCACCGAGGCCAGGGTCACCGGGTTATCGCCGTCACTGGCCTGTATCGCCCAGGCCAGCTCGGCGCTCCGTTCCAAAACTTCTGTCTGCGACGCGATTTCGGCGATCGTGGACCAATCAGCCGGGGGATCGTCGTCGGGCAGGACCGCTCGTTCCAAGGTGGCGATGTCCGCCTCCCCCTCCCCGAGCAGGACCGCCGCTGCCTCATCATCCGCAGGTCCGGGCCGGACCGGGGTCGCGGCCCTGGAGCCATTCCCGCTGCCGGAGCGGGACGGCGGAACGGCGAGCAGGCTGCGCAGCCCATCGCTGAGCGGTGCCCGGCGGCGAGCGATCGCACTGAGCGGCAGGTAGTCGCTGACCAGCGTCTGCCAGCGCTGCTGGACCAGTTCGGCCCGGGCGAGGGCGCTGGCCATGGCGGCAGAACCGTGCAGGGCCTCCGCTCGATCGTGAGCCCGCTGCTCGTGCCGCTGGTTGGCGGC
>CALMAR010000194.1:0-325 GCA_937859855.1 uncultured Kineosporia sp. | reverse complement strand
CTGTAGCCAACGATGAGCACCTGGGCCGGCCGCTGCCACCAGCGGTGGCTGTACTCCAAGCGCCGCTGGAGGAGTTCCAGCCGGCCCTGCAGAAGATGCACGGCCGCTCCCGGCTCGGCATCCTGCGCCAGCTCGCGGGTCAGCACCGCCAGCAGCTGTGCCTGGCTGAGCCCAATCAGCAGGGGTAGTCCGATCACCAGTTCAGATCCGCCGGGACGACGCGACCGCGGGGCCCGGGCCGCGCCGGCCACCACGATCCGCCCCGGCGGCGGGCCGCCCCGCCGCCCGGCGGCGGTGGCGATGGCCCGCCCGAGCCGGGGGGGGG
>CALMAR010000193.1 GCA_937859855.1 uncultured Kineosporia sp. | reverse complement strand
CAGGCCCAGCCGCGCGCCCCGCCCGGCCCCCCGACCCCACATCAGCGCCGATGGCCAGCCCCGTTCCGAATACCCCGGGGCCGGCCGGCCGGCCGAGGGTGGCTGTGAATCCGGTGAATCGAGCGGCTGCTGCATACGCTCAGCCTGCCATGCAGTGCTCGGCCGGAGTGAAGCCGCCCGAAGCTGGTTACGCTGTTCGATCGTGAGCATGTCGCAGCCGCCGCTGATGGCCGGGGATCCAATCCTGAACGGCTCCGTTCAGGCCGCCTCGGGACCGGCGCCAACGGTTGCTGATCAGGTGCGGGTGCTGCTGCGGCGGCTGGATCCGGGTGTGCCGTTGCCCCGCTACGCGCATCCCGGTGACGCCGGGGCAGACCTGTGCACCGCCGTTGACGTGATCCTGCCTCCAGGGGAACGGCAGACCGTGCCGACCGGGATCGCGATCGCCCTGCCGGAGGGGTTCGTCGCACTCGTGCATCCCCGTTCAGGACTGGCTGCCCGGCACGGTGTCACCATTGTGAATGCTCCGGGAACTGTGGACGCCGGATATCGCGGCGAGCTCAGGGTCACGCTGCTGAATACCGACCGGCTGGTTCCGGTCACACTCCATCGCGGTGACCGGATCGCCCAGCTGCTGATCCAGCGGGTCAGCCAGGCGGAATTCGTGGAGGTCGAGCAGTTGCCGGGCTCGGCCCGGGGCATCGGTGGATTCGGATCCACCGGAGGATTTGGCGTGAAGCAAGGAGATGCGTTGTGAGCTGGCTACGCCGTCGCAGAGAGTCGCAGAAGCCCGCCGCGTGGACCGATCAGGAAACGGCGGACGCCGGGCCGGAGAGCAGCCTGCTCGATGCTGAACGAGGGGACGGCGGCTCCGGATCCCCGGCCGGCTCCGGAGGGCAGCCGAGCCAGAGCGGCCTGGCCGGTCACCGGGCTGAGGGTCCATGGGACGTGAGTCAGGCTCCGGACGTTGAGGGCATGGTTGACCTGGGCGGCCTGCGGTTGCCGGCCCGGGAGGGGATGGAGCTGCGGCTCGAGGTCGAGGAGGAGTCCGGCCGGGTGATCGCGGCGACCATCCAGCTGGGGGAGTCGGCGGTGCAACTTCAGGCCTTCGCCGCCCCTCGGACCGAGGGGATCTGGGACGACATCCGCCGGGAGATCGCCGCCAGCGTGACCCGGCAGGGCGGCACCGCGGACGAGGTGCCCGGGCCGTTCGGCCAGGAGCTGCTGGCCCGGGTCCCGGCCCGGGCCAGCGATGGCAGCACCACCCATCAGCCCGCCCGGTTCGCGGGTATCGATGGCCCGCGCTGGTTCCTGCGCGCTGTGTTCCACGGTGCCGCCGTCTATCAGGAGGACGCCGCAGCCGACCTGGAGGCCCTGGTCCGCGGGGTGGTGGTCGCGCGCGGCGGAGAGGCGATGGCCCCGCGTGAGCTGCTGATCCTGTCCCTTCCGCCCGGCGCCGAGCCGGGCCAGGATCAGCCCGGCCACGATCAGGACGATCAGGACGATCAGGACGATCAGAAGGCGCCGTTGCGCCCGCCGCAGCGAGGTCCTGAAATCACCGAAGTGCGCTGATGACCATCGCTGCAGTGGTCTTGGCAGCCGCCACGCCGGTGGGGGCGCGAGCGTAGAGTTGAGTGTGTGAGTACGGACGAGTGGGTCGGGTTCCGCAAGCGGCTGTCCAGGTTCGTTGCGCCCCAGCATCAGGTTCACGCCGAGCAGGAGCGGGAGACGGCCTCCAAGCTGGGCGGCAAGCCCATCGCCGAACTGGAGTTACGACGTCCAGCCCTGGTCTGCGGCACCTTGCGGGCGGTGACCCTGCGCCCCCGGGCCGGGGTGCCGGCCTTGGTCGCGGAGCTGTATGACGGCAGCGGGAGCCTGGGCGTGATCTGGCTGGGCCGGCGGCAGATCAAGGGCATCGAGCCTGGACGACGGATCCGGATCCAGGGCCTGGTCACTGAGGTGGCTGGCAATCGGGTGATCTACAACCCGAGATATGAGCTCGTGCCGAGCCATGGCGCCTGAGCGCCCACCGAAGACTGCGCGGGGCGGGCGCATGTCGCTCGCCGGTGCCGAGAGTTTCTCGATCGCCCAGAGCATCGGCGGTCCTCGCGGGGTGGCCGAGTCGGTGATCCCGTACACGGTGTTCTCCATCGTCTACGGCATCAGCAAGGATCTTCAGACGTCGATCATCTCGGCGGTTGTCCCGGTGGCGGTGCTGACCCTCTGGCGGCTGATCGCGCGGGAGACGCTGCAGCAGGTCGTCTCGGGTGCATTCGGGGTGGCGCTGGGAGCATGGCTGGCCCACCGCAGCGGAAATGCCTCGGACTTCTTCCTGCCCTCGATTTGGAAGAACGCCGGTTTCGCAGCCCTCTACCTGCTGTCGATGCTGGTCAGCTGGCCGCTGATCGGGGTGGTGGTGGGGCAGGTCACGGGCGAGCAGTTCGCCTGGCGCTCGGACCGGCCCAGGATGCGGGCATATCAGATCGCCACGGGGCTGTGGACGGCGATGTTCCTGCTCCGGGTACTGATCCAGGTGCCGCTCTACCTGGCCCACCAGGTCACCCTGCTGGGCGCCCTGAACGGGCTGGTGCTGGGCTTCCCGTTGTTCGCGCTGACCATCTGGCTCAGCTGGCTGGTGTTGCGGGCGGTGCCACTGGCGCTGCCGGGGCGCGACGTGACCGCCGCCGTGCCCGCCGATGACCCCGCCGGTGACCCCGCCGGTGATGTGCGGCCCGGTCAGCCCGCGGGAGATATGCCCGCCTCGGGCCCGGGTCATCCCTGGCGCTGACACCCGAGCCGGATCTGCGCTGATCAGGCGGCGCCTAGATGCCGGCGGGCATCAGCAGGTGCTGGAGCTGGTCCTCACTCTCCGGAACGGTGAGGAAGAACAGTTGATCGTTGGCCTCCAGCGCGTCATCCCGGGACGGGGCGATCGGCCGCTCCCCGCGGATGATGCAGACCAGTGCGGTATCGGGTGGCCAGTCGATGTCGCCGACCCGGGTGCCTGCCACCGCGGAGTCGCTGGGAAGAGTCAGCTCCACCATGGTGGCCTGGCCCTGCTGGAAGGTGAAGATCCGGACCAGCTCACCAATCGAGACCGCCTCCTCCACCAGGGCGGTCATCAACCGGGGCGTGGACACCGCGACATCGACGCCCCACGCTTCGTCGAACATCCACTCGTTGGCCGGAGTGTTCACCCGGGCCACCGTGCGAGGGACGCCGTACTCGGTCTTGGCCAGTAACGACACCACCAGGTTGGCCTTGTCATCGCCGGTCGCCCCGACCACCACGTCACAGCCGGCCAGGCCGGCCTCACCCAGGGCGGAGATCTCGCAGGCGTCAGCCAGCAGCCACTCGGCGTCCGGCACGCTGGCCACCCGGATCGCGCCCGGATCCTTGTCGATCATCAGGACCTGGTGCCCGTTGGTCAGCAGTTCCCGGGCGATCGACCGCCCGACGCTGCCGGCGCCGACAATGACGATGCGCATCAGCACCCCTCCAGCGCCGGCTGCGCCGTGCCCAGGCTGACTCCAGCGATCCCGCTGCGCATCAGTGCTCCTCCTTCACCGGAGCCTGGGAGAGGATCGATTCGACCCGCGACCCATCGTCGTGCCGCATCATCAGGTGAACCAGATCGCCCTCCTGGAAGACGGTTTCGGAGCTGGGAATGATGCCCTCACCGAGTCGGGTCAGGTACGTGACCCGGGCTCTGGCCGCCGACTCGAGGGTGGACATCCGCGCGCCGATCCAGCCCGGATGCACGTGCACCTCAGACATGATCAGCGCTCCGGAGGCGTCTCGGTACTCCGAGATCGAGCCGCTGGGCAGCAGCCGCCGAGCCATCTGGTCGGCGGTCCAGCGCACGGTGGCGACCGTCGGAATGCCCAGCCGCTGGTACACCTCGGCCCGGCCGGGGTCGTAGATCCGGGCCACCACGATCGAAACTCCGAATGTCTCCCGGGCCACCCGGGCGGCCAGGATGTTCGAGTTGTCGCCGTTGCTGACCGCGGCGAAGGCGTAGGCATCCTCGATGCCCGCCTCGGTCAGGGTGTCCCGGTCGAAGCCGGGCCCGACCACCCGGCGGCCCTCGAAGTGCGGGCCCAGACGGCGGAAGGCATCCGAGTTCTGGTCGATCACGGCCACCGTGTGCCCGCGATCCTCGACCATCTGGGCGAGCGTCGACCCGGTCCGGCCACAACCCATGATCACGAAGTGCACTTCTCTGCGGACCTCTCGCCCGATGATTCGCCTGATCGCTCCTGCGCCGATGCGCCGGCCGATTCACGGCTGACCCTCGACGTGACGCTCGTGAGCGAAGGTACACGTTCGGACCGGCGTCAATCCCGTGCGAGTGCGGCCGCCGCAACCTGATTCGGGTCCCGGATCAGCGAGCAGGTCGTGCTCCTGGGCGGTGGCGCCGAGAGCGGGCGACGGGCGGCACTAGCATGGTCACTCGTGCCCTCCATCACCGGCGCGGTCAAGCGGCTGCTGCTCGGCCGTCCGTTCCGCAGTGAGCGCTTGGGCGAAACCCTGCTGCCGAAGCGGATCGCCCTGCCGGTTTTCGCGTCGGACGCGCTGTCGTCGGTCGCTTATGCACCGGACGAGATTTTCCTGACCCTGGCCGCCGCCGGGCTGTCCAGCTTCGCATTGTCACCGATCATCGGCTTGGCCGTGGTGTTCGTGCTGCTGATCGTGGTCGCCTCCTACCGGCAGAACGTCTACGCGTATCCCTCCGGTGGCGGGGACTATGAGGTGGCCACCACCAACCTCGGCCCGACCGCCGGGATCACCGTGGCCAGCGCCCTCCTGGTCGACTATGTGCTGACCGTGGCGGTGTCGGTCTCGTCGGGCGCGCAGTACGCGGCGTCCGCGATTCCTCAGCTGCGCGGTCATGAGGCCACCTTCGCCGTGATCGTTGTGATCATCCTGACCACGATCAACCTGCGCGGTGTGCGCGAGTCCGGAACCGCGTTCGCGATCCCGACCTACATCTTCATGGCCGCCATCCTCGGCATGGCCGGCTGGGGCTTTCTCAGCTGGGCGATGGGCGACCTGCCGCAGGCCTACAGCTCCCGGTTCACCATCGCCCCGGAGGCGGCCTATGACCAGGGGCTGGCCGGGCTGGCCGGGGGCTTCCTGCTGCTGCGGGCGTTCAGCTCCGGCTGTGCCGCGCTGACCGGCGTGGAGGCGATCAGCAACGGCGTCCCGGCATTCCAGAAACCGAAGAGCCGCAACGCGGCCACCACCCTGGCCATGCTCGGTGCCATCGCCGTGACCATGCTGATGAGCATGATCCTGCTGGCCCGGCTGATGCACGTGCGGTTCGCCGAGTTACCCGACCGGCAGCTGATCGAGAACGGTCACCCGGTGGGCAAGGCCTATGTGCAGGACCCGGTGATCGGCCAGGTCGCCAAGGCCCTGTTCTCGGGATTCACCCCGGCCTTCTATCTGGTCGCGGCGGCGACCGGGGTGATCCTGGTGCTGGCGGCCAACACCGCCTTCAACGGATTCCCGGTGCTGGGCTCGATCCTGGCCCGCGACGATCTGCTGCCCCGCCAGTTGCACACTCGCGGTGACCGGCTGGCTTTCAGCAACGGCATCATCCTGCTCGCGACGGCGGCCAGCGCGCTCATCATCGCCTATCACGCCCAGGTCACCCGGCTGATCCAGCTCTACATCGTGGGCGTGTTCATCTCCTTCACCCTCAGCCAGACCGGGATGGTCCGGCACTGGACCCGCTTACTGCGCACCGAGACCGACGGCCCTACCCGCCGCCGGATGATGCGCAGCCGCGTCATCAACGCGATCGGCCTGACCATCACCGGTGCGGTCCTGGTCGTCGTCCTGATCACCAAGTTCACCCGGGGCGCCTACATCGCCCTGCTGTTCATGGCGATGCTGTTCATGTTGATGCTGATGATCAAGCGGCACTACCTGTCCGTCCGGCGCGAGCTGGACGAGGCCGAGAGCAATGGCAGCAAGGGCCGGATCCTGCCGTCCCGGGTACACGCGATTGTGCTGGTCTCCAAAGTGCACCGGCCGACCATGCGAGCGCTGGCCTATGCCCGCGCCTCGCGGCCATCGGTGCTGGAGGCGGTCACCGTGATGGTCGACCCGGAGGAGACCAAACGGCTGCAGGACGACTGGGAGGCGCACGACATCCCGGTTCCGCTGCGGGTGCTGGACTCCCCGTACCGGGAGATCACCCGCCCGGTGCTGCAGTACGTGCGCAGCGTGCGCACCGAGAACCCGCGCGACCTGGTCGTCGTCTACGTGCCGGAGTACGTGGTCGGGCACTGGTGGGAGCAGATCCTGCACAACCAGTCGGCTCTGCGGCTGAAGGGCCGGCTGCACTTCATGCCTGGCGTGATGGTGGCCAGCGTGCCGTGGCAGCTGCATTCGTCGGTCCGGCGGGAGGGCCAGTCCGATATCACCGCCCCCGGCGCGATCCGGCGCGGCACGGTCAATGTGCCCGCTCGTGACGACGATGTCTGATCGGGCTGATCCAGAAGACCGGGCTGATCCAGAAGACCGGGCTGATCCAGAAGACCGGGCTGATCGGATCGAACTGGAGATCGGCGCGGTGGCACACGGCGGCCACTGCGTGGCTCGTCACCAGGGCCGGGTGGTGTTCGTCCGGCACACGCTGCCGGGGGAGCGGGTGCTGGTGCAGCTGACTGAATACGGTTCCGGAGCGAAGTTCTGGCGAGCCGACGCGGTCCAGATCCTGCGCGCCTCGCCGGATCGGGTGACGCCGCCCTGCCCGCTGTCTGGTCCTGGAGCCTGCGGTGGCTGTGACTGGCAGCACGTCCGCCTCGCCGCTCAGCGCGAACTCAAGGCCGCGGTGCTGACTGAGCAGTTGTCCCGCCTGGCCGGGCTGGAGCCGGGGCAGGGCGGCGTCCCGGAGGTGCTGGTGGAACCGGTGCCGGGGGATATCGAAGGACTGGGCTGGCGGACCCGGATGCGGTTCAGGATCGACGGGCACGGCCGGGCCGCCTTGAGGAAACACCGCTCGCACGAAGTGATTCCGGTTCCTCGGTGCCCGATCTCGCACCGCGACGTGCAGGACTCCGGGGCCGGGCAGGTGCGCTGGCCGATGGACGGAAGCATCGAGGTGGTGACATCGGCGGACGGCGCCGGGTGCCTGGTGGTGGCCGAACCGGACGAGGGCAGCCGCCCGTCCCGGCTGCCGTCCTTGCCGGGCGCGGCGTCGCTGGCTGTCCGCCGATGTC
>CALMAR010000192.1 GCA_937859855.1 uncultured Kineosporia sp. | reverse complement strand
GCCTTCGCCGTCCGGTTCGCCTTCGCCGTCCGGTTCGCCTTCGCCGTCCGGTTCGCCTTCGCCGTCCGGTTCGCCTTCGCCGTCCGGTTCGCCTTCGCCGTCCGGTTCGGGAGCGAGGGTGCCGTCGGCCCGCAAGGCGTAGGGGACGTGCGCGCTCCCTTGCGGTGGCCAGCTTTGGGCCGTGCACCACTCCTCGGTGCCGGGGATGACGTAGCGGACCGGCGGGCCGTCCATGATCCCGGTGTCCTTGCCCTTGAGCCAGTGGTCGTACCAGGCCAGCGCTTCGGTGTGCAGGGTCTCCCAGGGCCACATCAGGCCGCCCTGCGCGAGCAGCGTGAGGCGGACGTTCGGGTTGTGCCGCAGCCCTTCCCAGACCGGGAAGGTGCTGGGCAGGTGCATCGGCACGTTGTCCCACTGGCAGCCGAGGTAGACCGGGATGTCGACCTGGGCGAGCCGCGAGCGGATCTGGCGCTGGTCCCACCAGGCGTCGTGGCTGGGGTGCTCGATCGCCGCCTGCTGCCAGAGCCGGCCGAACGGTTCTTCCGCGTAGTGCGCCTTGGAGACCTGACGCATCACCTTCACCGCGACCGCGCCGCCGACATGCTCCATGGTTCCGTGCACGACCGGGGTGTTGAGCACGTGCCGGGCCAGATCGAGACCGAGCCCGTGCCAGGTGCCGTCCGAGACGCCGGCCATGATCCCGACTGCCGGCATCCAGGTGGAGAAGAACCCCGAGTTGAGCACCCCGCGCTGCCAGACCCCGTCGTAGAGGTCGTCCATGGTCGCGAAGGGGAAGATTGCCTTCAGGTGCGGTGGGCGCTGCACCGCGGCGGCCAGCTGGGCGATCGCGAAGTAGCTGATCCCCATCCCACCGACCTGGCCGTCGCACCACGGCTGCGCGCCCACCCACTCGACGGCGTCGTAGACGTCCTGCTGTTCCTGCTCGTCCATGAACCCGAAGGTGCCGTCCGAGCCGCCGGTGCCGCGTGCGTTGACGATCACGTGCGCGTAGCCCCGGGCGACGAAGAAGTCGCTGGCTCCGGCCTCGATCAGACCCATCGGCGCCCCGAGGTCCTGAATCTGCCGCGGGTAGCAGGAGAACGAGACCAGGGCCGGCGCAACCTGTATCGAAGGATCGGCGACCACCGCGCCGTCCAGGCTCTGCGTCGTCCGCGAGTGCCCGGTGGTCGGGAGGAAGACGTCCGCGTGCAGCAGCGTGCCGTCCCGGGTGGGGATGGTCACGGTGTTGGTCCGGTCGATGCCGAAGCGCGGCTCGCTCAGGTGGCGGTAGTGGCGACCTGAGGTCTGCGCCCCGTTCAAACGCCGCTGCTTGCCGGGTGTCGCGGTCATGGTCGGTCTCCTTCGAACAGTCCGTGCTTGCTCAGGACGCCGAGCGGGCGCGCAGCAGGACGGTGACGGCGATCGCCGCCACGGCGGCCGCTGCCGCACCGCCCAGCAGAGCGACGTGCATTCCCTCGACGAATGCGGACCGGGCCTGTGTCAGCACGGGCCCCCCCAGGTGAGCCGCGACGCCGAGCGACGAGCGGGCCTGATCGGCCAGCGCCGGGGACAGGCCCGGCAGCGGGAGGTTGTTGCGGTACGTCGTACCGAGCAGGCTGCCCAGCACCGCGATGCCCAGCGCGCCCCCGAACTCGCGGGCCAGGTCGTTCACCGCCGAGCCGACGCCCTGCAGAGCGGGCGGCAGGCTGTCAGTGACTGCGGAGGTCGCCGGGGTCATGGCCAGGCCCATCCCGGCGCCGAGCGGTACCAGGCCGGCGACGATGAGCCAGTACGAGCTGGACCCGCTCAGCCGGGACAGCACCACCAGCCCGGCCGCGACCAGCAGCAGACCGGTGACGCAGCACGCGCGAGCCCCCGCATGCCGGACGACGAGTGGCACCAGGCGGGCACACGGCATCATCGCCGCGGCAAGCGGCAACACGCTGACAGCCGCGATCAGGGCACTGTCACCACGGACCAGCTGCAGGTACTGCATGGCGACGAAGATGAAGCCGAAGAAGGCGAAGAACTGCAGGCAGATGGACGACGTGCCGGCGGCGAAGGCCGGCTTGGCGAACAGCCGGGGGTCGAGCAGGGGGTTCTCGATGCGTAGTTCCCAGCTTACGAATCCGGCGAGAGCGGCCAGCCCGAGCGCGATGCCCGTGAGCGTCCACGGGTCACCCCAACCACGCTCCGGCGCTTCGATGATCGAGTAGACCAGCGCGCCGAACCCGACGACCGTGAAGGCGGCGCCGGCGACGTCGATCCGCGGCGCTTCCGGGTCGGCCGAGTCCGGCACCAGGACGGCGGTGCCGAGCAGGGCGAACGCCGCCAGGACGACGTTCAGCGCGAAAACCGCGCGCCAGGACCACAGTTCCAGCAGCATGCCGGAAGCGAGCAGGCCGACCACCGCGCTGGCGCCGGCAACAGCGGCCCAGACGCTGACCGCCGCCGCCCGCCTCTCCCTCGGGAACGTGCTGGTGATCGTCGACAGCGTGGCAGGCATCACCAGCGCCGCTCCGATGCCAAGGACTGCGCGCAGCCCGATCAGCGTGTGCACGCTGGTGGTGAAGGGCGCTGCCGCCGAACCGAGGCCGAAGACGGCCAGGCCCGCGAGCAGGGCGCGGCGGCGACCGAACCGGTCGCCGAGTGCACCGCCGACCAGCAGCACCGACGCGAACACCAGGCTGTAAGCGTCGATCACCCACGACAGGCTCGTCTGGCTTGCCCGGGTGTCCGATGCCAGTGACGGCAGCGCGACGTTGAGCGATGCCATCGCTGCGACGACGGTCCCCAGCGCGAGGCAGGTGACGGCGAGCACGGATGAATGCCGTGCTGGAGCCGCATCGGCCCTCGGCCGCGGCGGCTGGAGAACTGGCATCGACATCTCGGCTCCTGGTTTCGTAGGCGTTTGCGACAGCCCTACGGTGGGGAGCGAGGTTATGGTTTCTCAACCATGATGAAATCATCGGTCGGTCGAGGGCGGCGCAGCGGCAAGCCCGACACCCGAGGTCACATCCTCGCGATCGCACGGCAACGGTTCCTGCGCGAGGGCTACGAGGCGGTCACGCTGCGCTCGATCGCCGCGGACGCCGAGGTGGACGTGGCCCTGATCAGCTACCACTTCGGTTCCAAGCGGGGCCTCTTCGCCGCCGCCCTCGAACTGATCGTCAACCCTGCCGACGTCCTGCAGGCGCTGCTGGACGGCGACCTGGACACACTCGGCCCCCGCGCGCTGCAAGCGCTGGTCGCCACGTGGGACCAACCCGAGGCGGGCCAGCCGCTGCGGGCCGCTCTGCGCGGAGCCGCCAGCGATCCGGCATTGGGAGCCATAGTGCGCGGCGCCCTGCAGGCTGAGCTGGTCGACAAGCTCGCGGCCCGCCTGGGCGGAGCCGACGCCCACCTGCGGGCCGGTCTGTTCGCCAGCCAGATGGCTGGAGTGATCTTCAGCCGGTACATCCTCGCCCTCGAACCGATGGCATCGATAAGTCCTGATGAATTAGTGCGACGGCTGGGGCCCGCGCTCACCCATACCCTGCGCGGCCCCGGACGACCTCGGCCGCGCAGCCTTTGATGCCCACGCCGACTCTCCTGCACAGCACCGATCGCGCGAAGCCGTCGGGAGCTTGACCCGATCCCCGGACCACCTCCTGACGGCCGGTGCGGATCCGGGGCGCCGATCAGGCAACGCCGTCCCACCGGCCGGCTCCGCGCGGACGCAAGCGTCTGCGGGCATGTTCACCACGGAGAGAAACGCTGCGGCGGAGCAGGAAGGCCGAGGGCGCTCGGGCTGCGCTGGACGCTCATTTGTCTCGGCCGATGTCAACTGGCTATGAGTGACAACTCGAAGCTGTAGCGACTGGCCGCGTAGATGTGTGACCCGAACTCGACCGCGGTTCCGTGGTTGTCATACGTGACCCGTTGCATTACCAGAAGAGCAGACCCGCGGGATTCTTGGAGCGAACGAGCTTCTTCGACGGTTGCGCGCCGCGCTCCGATGGATTGGCTGGCAGCCTGGAGCGTGATGCCCGCAGCACGCAAGAGTTGGTACAGCCCGTATTGTTCGAGGGATTCAGAGGACAAGGCAAACAGGTCGGCTGGAAAGTAATTTGTCAGCCGCGCCACCGCCTGGCCCGAAGCGAATCGCAGCCGAACAAGCCTGATCACCGGCGCGGGCCCGGGGGCCCCCCCCGGCCGCCCCCCCCCCCCCCCCCCCCCCCCAGACGACCAAAGCA
>CALMAR010000191.1 GCA_937859855.1 uncultured Kineosporia sp. | reverse complement strand
TCAGCATACAGACCGCGGCCTGGCGGCAACGGGGCTGGGCTCAGCCCGTGGCCGCGGTCAGGATGCTGAGCCGCCAGCGGTGGGCAGCGATCCGGGTGGCGGCACCGGCATTCGGTGCTCAGGACGATCCCGCCGCGCACGCCCGGCTCCCGGCCGCCGCCTACCAGGCGCTGCGCGAGGGCCAGGAGCGGGGACCAGTGCTGGTTCAGGTTCCGCGAGCCGGATATCTGCCTGGCCTCTCCTGTCAGACCTGTCGCAAGCCCGCTCGCTGCGACACCTGTCATGGTCCACTGGCGCTGCCCGGAGGGGGAGCCGCCCAATTGCCGCACTGCCACTGGTGTGGCCGGGCGGCTGCGCAGTGGTCGTGCCCGCACTGCGGCGGCCGGCGGCTGCGGGCGACCGCGGTCGGAGTGACCCGGACGGCCGAAGAACTGGGCCGGGCCTTCCCCGGTGCTGTGCTGGTGGTGCCTCAGCCGCAGGCTGCCACCCCGGCCGTTCCTGGTTCAGCGCTGGTGGTCGCCACTCCAGGGCTGGAACCGGCGGTGAAGGGCGGATACTCGGCAGCGGTGCTGCTGGACGGGGGAAGGCTGCTGGAGCGGCCCCAGCTCTCCTGCGCGCAGGACGCGTTGCGGCAGTGGCTGGCGGCGGCCGCGCTGGTCCGATCGCGGGCGGACGGCGGAGTGGTGGTGGTCTGTGCCGATCCGCAGGCTCCGGCGGTGCAGGCGCTGATCCGGGCCGACCCGTCCGGCTTCGCCGAGCGGGAGCTGGCCGAACGGGCGGAGCTTGGCTTCCCGCCCGTCACGGTGATGGCGTCGCTGACCGGATCGGCAGGCGCCGTGCAGTCGCTGGCGCACGCCCTCGCGCTGCCGGACGGCGCTCAGCTGCTCGGACCGATCCCGCACGAACCGGATGTTCAGCTGCTGGTCCGGGCGCCGCGCGGTGAGGCCGCCGCCCTGGCCGGGGGGGTGCATGCGGCGGCCTCCGCTCGTTCGGCCAAGCGGGAACCGGGCTCGGTCCGGATCCAGATCGACCCGCTGGACATCGGCTGAACCGGGTCCGCCTTCATCGTTCCAGCTGGGATCGGAGGCTGGCGGCCGCCGGGGTCGCCTGCAGAGCAGGAAAGGTGGCGACGTCGATGTTCAACTGCCGGAGCAGGATCAGCAGGAACGTACGGCGGACATCGTCTCCCTGAGGTCCGAACCCCACCTGTGCCATCTCGGCGCATTCGGCGTAGAGCTGCTCGAGCTGGGCCCGGTCACCAGCGATGCTGGCCAGCCACAGGCTGACCAGGGCGTTGGCCGCCGAACGGGTCACCCCGCTGCTGATCCGGCAGAATGCCGTGACCAAGGCAGGATGCGACGGGGCGAAGGCGTCCGCGATATGGGCGACGACGTCGGCCCGGCGATCGGCGGTGAAGGTGATGTGGCGGCGGATGTCGTCCGTCGAGTGGTAGATCCAGCCGGTGACGCCGTCGTCCAGGCTCGCGTCGTCGTGGTACTGCCAGCCCAGATCCAGCGCGGGCAGGGTTACCTGCGGCTCCTCCGTCAAGCGCAGCTGTACCTCACGGACACCGTCACGGTCGATCCGCATCAACTCAACCCGATGCAAGAGACCGTTCCAGCCCTCGAACGGCAGCTGAGAACGCCACAGCAGGGCCAGATTTCGCCAGCGGTATTGAATTTCACGCGACGTCACCGGATCCGGCGACTCGAACACCAGCTCGTGACCGTAGACGGCTTGCGAGATCATCAGGACGAGCAGCAGCAGGTTGCAGGCATAGGTTGCGTGCCGGGCCGGAACGATCAGTGTCAGCGGTTCATAGGCGGCGAACTGATCGGCCGGAACCGGGAACATCGAATGGTGGAACAGTTTCAGCAGCAGGTTCCGCAGGGTGGTGCGCCGTTGCGCCGGCCAGCCGGTCAAGGTCTCGCGGAGGAAGTCGATGGCGGTACCGCGGATGGTCAGTGGTTGATGAGAGAGCAGCGCGTGCAGAAAGCGGTCGTCAATATTGCTGGGATGATTGCGCTTTCGTTGAATGCCGGCGTCCTCGGCCAGGTCGATCAGCTCTTGGGCGACCAGCCGCCCGATCAGGTACTCACCAAAGGTGGCGTGCAAGAACTCGAAGGATCGGAGTCGGCGGCCGTCCTGGACCGCCTCTCCACGCTGGATGAAGAAGAACCGCCCAACTTCACGCTGACCTTCGGTGAGTGAGCCTCTCAGCCCCGCAGCCGGGGCGGCTCTCTCGCCGAGCAGCATCCGCAGGTCCTGGCCAACCTCGTCCTGGGTGGCCCACTGACGGCGCCGGTTGAACATGGCGAATGCCACCACGGACAGCCGCCGCAATTCGGTCTCAACCGCCAGGCCGAACTCGTCGTCCGGCAGCGCACCATCAGTCTTCGCCACCTCACGGACGGCGAACCGGTGCAGCAACCGCTCGTACAACTCCGCCTGCCCCAGGCCCGGGCCGACCCGCTGGAGGGCGTTGCCCGCCGCGTCGTACAGCGCCAGCATCATCAGCAACAGCGGCTGTGAGGCCAGATCTCCATGCGCCAGCACCGTTTCGGCGCTCAGCGGCTGCAGCCCGGCGGACGCGAAACCGGTCGCATTGACCTCGTTCCAGCGGGCCACCCACTGTTCGACCTGGAGCCGCCCGAAGGGCTCCAGCCGGACGGCGGTGGTTCCGGCCGGGCAGCGGGCCCGATCGGCTACCGAGGTACGGCTGGTGATCATCATAGCCACCGGGCGCCCCAGGGTGGCTTCTCGTTCCTGGAACGCGGCTGCCCGTTCCAGGTAGTCGGTCTGGTGCGTTCCGGTTGCCTGGAGCAGTTCGTCGAAGCCGTCCAGCAGCACCAGGGGCATGGCGTCGCCGCGTGAGCGGCACAGGGCCGGCCAGGTCAGGGCCTCGCCAGTGGCCTCCCGCAGAGCCACCTCGATCTGAGTCTGAATGTCCGCGTCAGCGGGAACGTCCCGCAGGGTCACCCTGACCACCAGCCACTCGTCGGGGGGCAGAACCCCCGCCAGAATCTTGGTCAGCAACGACTTTCCAGCACCGGGCTGGCCGAGAACAAGCAGCGGCGCTCGCGCGGCCGCGAGCATGAGATGCCCGGCCAGGAACGGGATCAGATCAGTGCGTCGTTCCTGATCGGCCCACCAGTCCTCGGAGATCAGATCCTCATTCACATGGACGTCCGCGGCCCGGAAGTCCGGTGCGACGTAGCCGTCCCGGAGGGTCGGAAACTCGATCGCCTCGGGCACTTCCGCCGCAGCCAGGATTGCGGAATCGAGACCGGCGGCGTAGCGGAGGGCCAGCTCGGCCCGGCGTGACTCCGGCATGGTCCCCGTCCGGATGCCGTGGACCAGATCCACCAGTTGAGCCACCGCCAGCCGGGTGGCCTGATGCTCGATGCCACCCAGCCACAGGCCGATCTCAGGAATCTCGAGCTGCAACCGGCGCAGCTGATCCTCGTACTTGCCCACCGCCGCCGCCGGAACATCCTGCCGCAGAATAATTTCGGTCTGATCGCGGCTGGTCTCGCTGAGCTGGTCCCAGATCGCCAGTCCGCGGAACAGGTTGAGCAAGCTGGCGGAGAACTCACGGTAGAGACCGTTCAGGCTCGACAACACCGCCTCGTAGGGCCGGTGCGGGGCCGGCAGCGGCAGCCCACGCCGCAGCATCGCCTCGACCAGGCCGCTGGCCGGGCTCATACCGCCGGGCGGCGGGCCAGCTCCAGCCGCCGTGAGTTGGTCTGGCCGGGTCAGGTCCGCGTCGCTGAGCGCGAACGGCAGCCCAGCCTGCGCCAGCGCGTCGAAGTAGGCGCTGACCACGATGATCGAATGGGCGGCTTCCAGCCGCTGGCCTCGCTCGAACCGATTCAGCCCACGGACCCGGACCAGTCCGTTGTTCACCAGCTCACCGCTCAGCCGGCCCAGTTCGTTCTTGGGATCGAAGAGGCTGAGCACAAGCGGCGCTCCGGTCACCGAAGCCGCCAGCAACAGCCCGCCGGTGAGCCGGTCGAGGGCCGAGACCGCGGAGTTCGACCCGCCCAGCACCTTCACAGCATCGGCGTAGCTGACCCCGGAGGTCATTGTCTGTCCTGCCCTTCAGCTGCCAGCCCGTCAGTGGATCCTGCGCTACTCATTCCGTGAACGGCGGGGTGTCCTCGGGCGGCTCCGGGCCAGCACCAGCGGGTAGCCGGGCGGGTTCACCGCCCTGACGGACCGGACTGGCCCCGCCGACGTCCACCGTATGCACCTGACCTGTTCCGTCCCCCCCGTCCACCGCGACCGGAGCCGGGGCATCCGCTCTCGCCCTGGGCTGGCTCACAGGCTGACCCAGGGGCTGGGGGGCCGGTTGAACGGTGATCACCTCGATGCTGACCATTGCCTTGGCCGAGTGCAGCAGCCCCAAGGTGTCGGCGGCTGGGTCATCGCCCGCTAGCCCGGCCAGCACCCGCCGTCCGTCTCGTTCGATCCGGTCCAGGACCACCCGGCTGAACTGCGGGTAGGCGGCCGGTGGCGGGAGCGCCAGCATGAACCAGGTGGTGGCGTTGCGCCCGTCGGCCACCTCGGTGTGCACGTACCACAGCCGCAGGTCGTCGGCGCTGAAGATGTTCCCGGCTGCCTCGGCGAGACCGGAGGCCAGTTCGCCGAACAAGGCCGACAGCAGGCCGGGCCGGTCGCCGTACTGGGCGTGCACCTGCAGCAGCACACCCTGATCGGGCAGCTGGCCAAGGTCCTGCCCCGGCATCCATTCCTCGACCAGCAGCTGCGCGCCCGCGGGCAGGGCGGTGGCGCTGGCCGAACCGCTGCGCCCAGCTGGCACTCCCGGCTGATGGCCCAGTGCGAACACCACGCAGGTGCCGTGCAGGATTCCCACCGTCAGCCCCGCCAGTTCCAGCTGCGGGTGCCGGTCGATCATGGAGCTCAAAATCTGAGCCTCAGCGCCGCTGGCGGCGTAGTCGCACATCGCCAGCATGAGCCAGTCCCGGGTGCCGCTGGCCGCAGACGATTGCTCCGATACGAGCACGTTCAATGCGGACGGCCGCATTCCCTCGACCGGCACGTCCACCGCCAGCAGCTCCGGGTGGCCCAGGAAGCGCCGGGGCGGGGTCTGAGTGGCGGTGTCGATCAGCAGGTCCACGACCGGCTCGGCCTGTCGCACCCGCTCCAGGATGTCGGTGAGCAGCTCGCCCAGCTCCGGGATCTCGTCGCCGCGGATGCCGATCCGGGTGCGCGTCCAGGACCGGCTGGTCGATGCTCCCAGCGGCGGCGGAACCGGGAACTGGACGTCCAGCACCAGCAGCTGCCGGTCCTGGGCCAGCCCCAGCAAGCGGCGGAGCGGATGAGTGGACATCGGCTGCAACCGGCCGGACGGCAGCCCGATGAAGACGTCGAAGTTGCCGATCGGGGCTTCGTGGGCGATCAGCCGGTCAGGGTCAAGGTCGACCCGGGCCCGGGCCTGGGCCTGCCATTCCTGCTGCGGCTCCTCCCGGAACACCAGGAAGGTCAGCGAGCGGTCCGCCGTCCCGGCCCGGAGCATGGCCAGGATGTTGGCCGGGGTCTGCGGAATGTCCAGGTCCAGGGACTTGGCTTCCGATCTGATCTCGTCGGCTGACGACATGGCCGGGGTCAGGGGCACACTGCCCGTCAGGTTGAGGGGGGGACTGCCCGGCAGGTTGATGAACCGGCGCACGTTGCGCACCCGCTGCACCAGGTTCGGGTTGCGCGGTATCGGCCCGGTCTCGGGCTGATTCCCGAGCAGATCGGATACCCCGCCCTTGTACTGGGGCAGTACGAAGCCGTGTGCGTTCGCCCCTAGCAGCAGCGCGGCCGCGGTGGTGCTGCGCCACCATGAGCTGTGCAACACGTCGATCCGCGGATAGTCCGGCGGAGCCTCGCTGTACAGCCGCAACTGCGGGCGCCGCCGCCGGTTCCAGGCCTGGCCGGTCAGCGCCGGGGTGTACATCACCAGCTGCAGCGCGACCTGAGCGATCAGCACCGCCTCGAACACCCAGCCCGGGTAGTCGCTGAAGGCCAGGATCACGCCCAGCAGGATCGGCGGCAGGACCGAGGCCACGATCACCCACCAGCCTCCGGATATCAGCAGTCCGCGCAGGGCCGACCGGTCCGGGCTCTGGATCCGGCCCGCCTGGATGGCCGCGAACAGGGTCAGCACGCTGGCCAGCACCTGAGGTTCGGCCTGGCCCAGCCGGCGGGTGGTGACCAGCACGGCCAGCAGCAGCAGGATGCTCATGAAGCCGGAATGACGGGCCGCGCGTAGGGGGGTCGAGTCGTCGGCCACGATCTCCAGCCGGACCTCTGCCGACACCGGGGTGCCGCGGACGTTCCGGTTC
>CALMAR010000190.1 GCA_937859855.1 uncultured Kineosporia sp. | reverse complement strand
GCCTCGAACCGCTCAGTCATCACGGACGGCTGAGCCTGCTCGCAGCCGGGCGATCTCGCGGCGCAGTTCGTCCAGCTGCTCGGCCACCCGGGCCGGCGCCGTCCCGCCCCGGCCGTCCCGCGAGGCCAAGCTGCCCCCGACCGTGAGCACCTCCCGAACCGCCGGGTTCAGATGGGCGGAGATGGACGCCAGATCGGCGTCGCTCAGATCCCACAGCTCGACCACCCGGCCCTCGGACGACGCCCGCTCCTCACACCGCTGTACGCAGGCCCCGGCGATCTCGTGCGCCTCCCGGAACGGAACCCCCTGCCGGACCAGCCACTCGGCGATGTCAGTGGCCAGCGCGAAGCCCTGCGGCGCCAGTTCGGCCATCCGCTCGGTATGGAACCGCAGGGTCGTGACCATTCCGGTGATCGCGGGCAGCAGCAGTTCGAGCGTGTCCACGGCGTCGAAGACCGGCTCCTTGTCCTCCTGCAGGTCCCGGTTGTAGGCCAGCGGCAACGCCTTCAAGGTGGCCATCAACCCGGCCAGATCGCCGATCAGCCGGCCCGCCTTGCCCCGGGTCAGCTCGGCCACATCCGGGTTCTTCTTCTGCGGCATGATGCTCGACCCGGTCGACCAGGCGTCGTCCAGGGTGACGAAGGAGAACTCCTTGGTGGCCCAGAGAATGACTTCCTCGGCCAGCCGGGACAGGTCAACGCCGATCATGGCAGCGACGAAGGAGAATTCGGCCGCGATGTCGCGGGAGGCCGTCCCGTCGATCGAGTTGGCCACCGAGCCGGTGAACCCTAGCTCGGCCGCAATCAGCTCCGGATCCAGACCCAGCGACGACCCGGCCAGCGCCCCCGAGCCGTAGGGCGAGACGGCGGCCCGGGCGTCCCAGCCGGCCAGCCGGTCGACGTCGCGTGTCAGCGGCCAGGCATGGGCCAGCAGGTGATGGGCCAGCAGCACCGGCTGGGCGTGCTGCAGGTGAGTCCGCCCGGGCAACGGCATGTCCGGGTGGGCCGCGGCCTGACCAGCCAGTGCGCCGGCCAGATCGAGCACCAGCCCAGCGATGACCTGAGCGTGTTCACGCAGATACATCCGCAGCAGGGTGGCGATCTGGTCGTTGCGCGAGCGGCCGGCCCGCAGCCGTCCGCCCAGATCCTTGCCCACCCCTTCGATCAGCAGCCGCTCCAGGGCGGAATGCACGTCCTCGTCGTCCGGGCCGGGCTGAATGGTTCCATCGGCGACGCCAGCGTCCAGATCGGCCAGGCCCCCGAGCAGGGCTGACAGCTCCGGGTCGGTGAGCAGACCAGCCCGGTGCAGGGCGCGGGCGTGCGCGCGGGAACCGGCCAGGTCGTATCGGGCCAGCCGCCAGTCGAAATGGGTGGAGGCCGACAGCGCGGCCATCGCCTCGGCCGGGCCACCGGTGAATCGGCCACCCCACAGGCCGCCCGGCCGTGAGCGTGGGCTCATGAGTCGCCCCGGGCCGCCAGAGCCAGGAACCGCGCCGCCACCGCTTCGCCGCCGGCCGGATCCCGGGTCACCACCAGCACGGTGTCGTCTCCAGCGATGCTGCCCAGCACCTCCAGCAGCCGGGAACGATCGATCGCCGAGGCCAGGAACTGCGCGGCTCCGGGCGGAGTGTGCAGCACCACCAGGTTGGCCGACGCTTCGGCGGTGACCAGCAGTTCCTCACACAGCCGGGCCAGCCGGGAGTCGAGCAGTTCCTGATCGACGCCACCCAGCGGGGTACGGTCCCCACCCTCACCCGGGACGGCATAGACCAGACCGCCGTCGGCGTGGCGGACCTTGACCGCCCCCAGCTCGACCAGGTCGCGGGACAGGGTGGCCTGGGTGACGGCCAGGCCATCCGCGGTCAGCAGCTGGGCCAGCTCGGCCTGCGAGCGGACCGTGGTTCGGCCCAGGAGGTCGACGATGCGGCGCTGCCGGGCGTTCTTGGTCGGCGGCGTCCGCTGCGATGCCGGGACCGCGGCCTCGACCGTGATCGGTTCCCCGGCCTGGCTGGGGATCTCCGGGCTCATTCGCGGGCCTGCTGAGCCAGCAGCCAGACCAGCAGCGCCTTCTGCGCGTGCAGCCGGTTCTCGGCCTCGTCCCAGACCGCGGACGCCGATCCGTCGATCACTTCGGCCGAGATCTCCTTACCCCGATAGGCGGGCAGGCAGTGCAGCACGATCGCACCCGGCGCGGCCAGGGCCAGCAGGCCAGCGTCCACCGCGAACGGCACAAAGGTCTGGGACCGTTCCGCGGCTTCGGTCTCCTGGCCCATCGACACCCAGGTGTCGGTGGCCAGCACGTCCGCCCCGGCGGCGGTCCCGATCGGGTCGCTGCTGACCAGCACCGACCCACCGGTCTCGGCCGCCCGGTCAGCGGCGGCATCCATCACCACCGGGCTGGGCAGCCAGCCCTCCGGCGTTCCGATCCGCACGTGCATGCCCGCGTTGGCCCCGGCCAGCAGGTAGGAGTGGGCCATGTTGTTGGCGCCGTCACCGAGATAAGCCAGAGTCAGCCCGGCCAGCTTTCCGTGCCGTTCCCGGACGGTCTGCAGATCGGCCAGCAGCTGGCACGGGTGGAACTCGTCGGTCAGCGAGTTGATCACCGGGACCGAGCTGACTGAGGCCATCGCGTCGATCCGGGTCTGACCCGCGGTGCGCCAGACGATGGCCGCACACTGGCGATCCAGCACCCGGGTGGTGTCCTCGATGGGCTCGCCCCGGCCCAGCTGGCTGGTCCCTCCATCGATCACCAGCGGATAGCCGCCGAGCTCGGTCACGCCGATGCTGAACGACACCCGGGTCCGGGTCGAGGCCTTGTCGAAGATCAGCGCGACGGCCTTCGGGCCTTCCAGCGGCCGGGCCGCGAACACCCCCCGCGCACGCTCGGCCTTCAGCTGATCGGCCAGGTCGAGGATCTCGATCAGCTCGCCGGGGGCCAGGTCATCGTCGCGGAGGAAGTGCCGGAGGGTCATCAGGCGGCGCTCCGTTCGGCGGCGTCGAGAGCGGATGGCAGCGCATCGAGCAGGGTGCTGGCCTGCTCAGCGGTCAGGATCAGCGGGGGCGCCAGCCGGATCACCGACGGCGCCACCGGGTTGACGATGAAACCGGACTCCAGCAGCACCCGGGACACCTCGGCGGCCACCGGCCGGACCAGCTGAATGGCCAGCAGCAGGCCGAAACCCCGGACCTCCTCGACCAGCTCGTGACCCAGCCCGCTGATGCCGGCCCGGAGCCGGGCGCCGGTCTGTTCGGCCTGCTGTACCAGGCCGTCCCGCTCGATCACGTGCAGGGTGGCCAGACCGGCCGCGGCCGCGACCGGGTTACCGCCGAAGGTGCTGCCGTGCTGGCCGGTACCGAGCAGGTGAGCGGCCTTGTCACCGAAGGCGACGGCGGCACCGATCGGTATCCCGCCGCCCAGGCCCTTGGCCAGGGTCACCACGTCCGGCCGCGCCGCGCCCAGGGCCAGCTCGGGGCGCTGGAATGCGAACCAGGAACCGGGCCGGCCGATGCCGGACTGGACCTCGTCCAGCACCAGCAGTGCTCCGGCCCGGGTCGTGATCTCGCGGGCCTGGGCCAGGTAGCTAGGCGGGGCCGGGTTGACCCCGCCCTCGCCCTGGATGGGTTCCAGGACGACGGCCGCGGTGGCCGGGCTCACAGCCTGGGCCAGGGCGGCGACGTCCCCGAACGGCACGTGCACCACGTCGCCCGGCAGCGGCTCGAACGGCAGCCGGTAGGCAGGCTTGTGGGTGAGCGCGAGCGCACCCATGGTCCGGCCGTGAAATGCGTTCTCGGCCGCGACCAGACCGATCCGGCCGGTCCGGCGGGACATCTTGATCGCGGCCTCATTGGCCTCCGAGCCGGAGTTGCAGAAGAACACGGCCGAACCCTCGGGGGCACCGAGCAGGGTGAGCAGGCGCTCGGCCAGCGCCACCTGAAGCGGATGGGCGAACAGGTTGGAGACGTGCCCGAGCGTGGCCAGCTGCGAGGTCACCGCCGAGACCAGGAACGGGTGCGCGTGCCCGAGCGCGTTCACCGCGATCCCGGCCAGCAGGTCCAGGTAGCGGCGTCCGTCGGCGTCCCAGACGTAGCAGCCCTCGCCTCTGACCAGCACTCTGGGCGGGGTCCCGTAGGTGCCCATCACCACGCTGCGATACCGGTCCAGCCAGATCTCGGAACTGGCGGCCACCTCGGCCAGATCCTGTGTGCTCACGAGGCGGCCTTGGCCGGCACCACCATGGTGCCCGCACCTTCAGGGGTGAATACCTCCAGCAGCAGGCTGTGCCGGATCCGCCCGTCGATCACGGTCGACTGCGGGACGCCGCCGCGCACCGCCCGCAGGCAGGCTTCCATCTTGGGCACCATCCCGGCCTGCAGCTGGGGCAGCATGCGCTCCAGGTCGTCCTCGCTGACCTCGGCCAGCAGTGAACTCCGGTCCGGCCAGTTCGCGTACAGGCCTTCGACGTCGGTGAGCACGACGAACTTGGCCGCGTTCAACGCCACCGCCAGGGCCGCCGCCGCAGTGTCGGCGTTCACATTCAGCACCTGGCCCTCGTCGTCGGGAGCCACGGTGGACACCACCGGGATCCGGCCCGCCTCGATCAGATCCAGCACAGCCGCCGGATCCACGTCCACCACATCGCCGACTAGCCCGATGTCCACCTCTTCGCCGTCGATGATCGCGCCGCGCCGGGCGGCCCGGAACAGCCCGCCGTCCTCGCCGGACAAGCCGACCGCGAGCGCACCGTGCGCATTGATCAGTCCGACCAGCTCCCGGCCGACCTGGCCGGTCAGCACCATCCGGACCACGTCCATGGCGTCCGGCGTGGTCACTCGCAGGCCGCCGCGGAATTCGCTGCGGATACCGAGCCGGGCCAGCATGGCCGAGATCTGCGGGCCGCCGCCGTGCACGACCACCGGTTTCAGCCCGGCCGAGCGGAGGAACACCACGTCCTGAGCGAAGGCACGCTTCAGCTGGTCGTCCACCATGGCGTTGCCGCCGTACTTGATCACCGCGATGGCGCCGTTGAAGCGCTGCATCCAGGGCAGCGCCTCGATCAGCACCTCGGCCTTCTGCTCGGCACCGAGGATCGGCTCACCCAGCTGGAGGCTCATGCAGCCCCGCTGGCCCAGCACCCGCTCACTCGGCGTCCTCGCTCACTCGGCGTCCTCGCTCACTCGGCGTCCTCGGTCACCGTGTGCCCGGCGTGCCGCCATACCGAGGTGGCGACCTGGGATTGCTGGGCCGGAACCAGGATCCAGTCAGTGTCATAGGTGGAAACCGTGAGCACCGGCAGCCCGGCGTCCGAGAGCGGCTTCAGCAGCTTGAGCAGGATCCCGATTTGGCTGAACTCCAGCGTTCCGGCTGCGCGGGTCACCGTGAAGGGACCTTCGAAAGGACCGGGGATCGGCTCGGGCAGGCAGTTGGTCGGGCAGAACACCGAGGTCTCGTCAGCGGTGCGAGTCACGCTGACCAGTGGCTCGCCTATCGCCCAGTCCGGTTCGTCGGCGTCGGCGGGCAACCGGACGACGGCCATGGCCTGCTTGTACTGGATCAGGTGCACGAGGTCTCCTCGGTGTTCCGTCCGGCCTGCTTCAGCACCTGGTCTGACTGATCGAGGCCATTCGCCAGAACACTCACGGCGCCGTCCCCGTCGCTGGCAGCCCGAGTGTTTCGGGAAGGCCGAGAGCCAGGTTCGCTGACTGCACCGCCCCGCCCGCCGTGCCTTTGGTCAGGTTATCGATGGCCCCTGTCACCACCACCCGGCCGATGCGCTCATCGACGGCCAGCTGGATGAGCGCGCTGTTGGATCCGAGCGTATCGGCCGTACGGGGCCACTGTCCCCTGCTCAGCACGTGTACGAAAGCCTCATCTGCGTACGCCTCTTCCCACGCCTGGCGGACCGCGGGGGGTGCAGCACCGGTACGGAGCGTGGCCGTGCTGGTGGCCAGGATCCCTCGGGGCATCGGCGCCAGCATGGGAGTGAACGACAACCGGACCGGCTCAGCGGCGGCGATGGACAGGCACTGTTCCATCTCCGGGGTGTGCCGGTGGGTGCCGCCCACCCCGTATGGGCTCATTGAACCCATCACCTCGCTGGCCAGCAGATTCGGCTTCAGCGACCGGCCCGCCCCGGACGTGCCGCTGGCCGCGGCCACCACGACGTCGTCCGGCTCCAGCAGCCCGGCCGCGAACCCCGGGGCCAGCGACAGCGCCACCGCCGTCGGATAACAGCCGGGCACCGCTATCCGGCGGGCACCGGCCAGGATCTCGCGCTGCCGGGCTCCCCCGGCGTGGATCAGTTCCGGGAGGCCGTAGGCCCAGGATCCAGCGTGGTCGCCGCCGTAGAACTCGGCCCACGCGTCCGGGTCGGTCAGCCGGTGGTCGGCGCCGCAGTCGATCACCACGACGTCAGGCGGCAGGCCGGCGGCGATGCTGGCACTCTGACCGTGCGGCAGAGCCAGGAAGACCACGTCGTGCCCGTCCAGGATCGCCGGGGTCGTCGGCTCCAGCACGCGGTCGCGCAATGGGATCAGGTGCGGCTGGAGCTCCCCCAGGGCTGAGCCGGCATGGCTGAACGCGGTGACCGCGCCGATCTCGAACCCGGGGTGGCCGAGGAGTAACCGGAGCAGCTCACCACCGGCGTATCCGCTGGCTCCGGCTACGGCCGCCGTCAACCCCATGGCGCATGACTATACACAGTTCAGCAACTTTATGCGGACCGAGGCAGGCTCAGGCGAGTTCATCGTCCGGGCCCCAGGGCAGGACGCCGAGCCGGCGGGCGTTGCTGGGCAGTTCGCCACCGGCGGCGCGCTGCCTCAGGACCTCCAGCGTGTCAGCTCCTGCGCGCAAGAATCTGCCGGACCAGGCGTCGAGTTCACCCCGGGCGGCCGCGACCACCAGAGCGGTCAGGGCCTCTGGCGGCGTCCACTCGGTCCGGTCCTGGTGCATCTCCATGGACGACGTCATGTCGGTGCGCACCACCCCGGGCGAGATCTCGAAGGCCCTGATCCCGTGCTCGGCCCCGGCCAGGTGCAGGTTGCCGGTGATCCGGAAAAGCCCGGCCTTGGCTGCACAGTAGGCTGAGTAGATCTCCCGATCCTTGGCGCCAGCGCCGGAGCTGAGATCGATGACCCGGCCCCCAGCACGCCGGATCATCCCCGGTACCACGGCGCGGACCAGGTTGAACGGCCCGCGCAGGTCGGTCTCGATGACGTCCCACCACATGTCCGGGTCGGCCCGCCAGACCGGCACCTCTTCTGTCTCGATCACTCCGGCGTTGTTGACCAGCAGGTCGGCCGGGCCCAGCGCTGCTTCAATCGCCGCGGCCGCGGCCTGGACCTGGGTCAGATCCCGGACGTCGGCGCTGGCTGAGGCGGCCCGGCCACCCAGC
>CALMAR010000189.1 GCA_937859855.1 uncultured Kineosporia sp. | reverse complement strand
CTCTCCGGCCGCATCGAGGGGAATCCGCAGGTAGGCGGCGCTGCCGTACAGGGTGACCAGTTCTCCGGCGGTCAGCCGGGCGCTGAGCACCCCGCGGGCGCCGAACCAGATCAGCATCACGATGAACAGCCCCGGGACGACGATCCGCACCGCCTCGATCAGGCCCCAGGCCTGTGCCACCCGCATACCCTGGGCCTTGACCTCCTGGCTGCGCTGGCGGTAACGGGCGTTGAACTGACCCTCACCGCCGATGCCACGCAGCACCCGAAGGCCGGCCGCGGTGTCCGCACCCAATGCGGTTAGCCGTCCACGTGCCTTGCGATGCAGGCGTTCTCGCGATTGCAGCGGCCGGACCGCGAGGAACAGGACGATCGACATCAACGGCATCCCGATGGACAGCCAGAGCCCGGCCACCGGGTCGAGGTGCACGACGAACGCGGCTACCAGCGGAAAGCTGACCAGCGCCCCCAGTGAACGGGCGGACGTCTCGAACAGATTGCCGATCTTGCTGGCATCGGAGCCGACGGTCTCGGAGACCTCACCGGTAGTGGTGTGCGCGGCCACGGTGATGCCGTGGTCGGCCAGGTGATAACCGATCAGTCGCTGGGCCAGCAGCGCGGCCCGGCACCAGGCCAGGACCGAGAACCGGTGCAGCGCAACGCCAATCAGCGCGGTCACCACTCCAACGGTCAGCAACAGGGCGCATCCGGCGACCAGCGCGCTGGGGTCGCGGCGCAGCACGCCGGCGTCGATCGTCCGCCCGACGAGCACCGGGACCGCGGCCTCGCCGAGCATCCAGGACACGCCCAAGGCCGCAGCCGCGCTCAGATTCCCGCGCTGCCGCCCGGCGAACCAGAGCAGCAGCCGGCCACCCGAGCGCATCTGGTCCGCTCCGGGTGAGCCTTCGGGCACAGTGATCACACGCATCAACGCTACGTTCCGGCGCGGCTGGTCGCATCTGGATTTCGTAGCGCTGAGCAGGCCGAGCAGGCCAGTAGGCTGGACGACGTGCAGACAGCAGAGGTCCGGCGCCGCTTCCTGGACCACTTCGCCAGCCGCGGCCACACCGTCGTCCCCGGTGTGCCGCTACCCTTCGACGACCCGAACCTGCTGTTCGTGAACGCCGGCATGGTGCCGTTCGTGCCGTACTTCATCGGTGAGCTGGAGCCCCGCTGGAACCGCGCCACCAGCGTGCAGAAGTGTGTGCGCACGATCGACATCGAAGAGGTCGGCAAGACCACCCGGCACGGCACGTTCTTCCAGATGAACGGCAACTTCAGCTTCGGCGACTACTTCAAGGAAGACGCGATCAGGTGGGCCTGGGAGCTGTCCACCGGGTCGATCGAGTCCGGCGGCTTCGGCCTGGACGGAGACCGGATCTGGCCCACCGTCTACCTGGACGACGACGAAGCGATCGACATCTGGCACCGGATCATCGGCATCCCGGCCGAGCGGATCCAGCGCCGGGGGATGGCCGACAATCTCTGGTCAATGGGCATCCCCGGGCCCTGCGGGCCCTGCAGCGAGCTGTTCTACGATCGCGGACCGGACTACGGGGCGCCGGGCGGTCCGGCCGTGGATGAGGACCGCTACATGGAGTTCTGGAACCTGGTGTTCATGCAGAACATCCGCGGCCCGGGCACGACCAAGGAGGACTACCAGATCCTCGGTGACCTGCCGCGCAAGAACATCGACACCGGGATGGGCCTGGAGCGGATGGCCACCCTGCTGCAGGGTGTTGACAACCTGTACGAGATCGACGAGACCGCACCGGTTCTGGAACGCGCGGCGCAACTGGCCGGCAAGCGCTACGGCGCCCGGTCCGGACATGCGGCGTCCGAATCGTCGCGGGACGACGTGCTGTTCCGGGTGATCGCCGACCACGTCCGGACCGGGCTGATGCTGGTGTCGGACGGCGTGACGCCCGGCAACGAGGGCCGGGGCTATGTGCTGCGCCGGATCCTGCGCCGGGTGATCCGCTCCGCCAAGCTACTCGGCATCAGCGGCCCGGTGCTGCCGGAACTGCTGCCGGTCTCCCGGGACGCGATGGCGCCCAGCTATCCCGAGGTCGCGACCGACTACGACCGGATCTCGATGATCGCCTACGGCGAGGAGGAGTCGTTCCTGCGCACGCTTTCCGCCGGGACCACGATCCTGGACCAGGCGATGGCGTCGGCCAAGTCCAGTGGCGCCACGGTGCTGACCGGTGACCAGGCCTTCACCCTGCACGACACTTATGGCTTCCCGATCGATCTGACCCTGGAAATTGCTGAGGAGCAAGGGCTTTCGGTCGATCATGACCAGTTCCGGCGACTGATGGCGCAGCAGCGGCAGCGGGCCAAGGACGATTCCCGGTCCAAGAAGCACGGCGTGGCGGGCAACCCGGCCTACCGCGAACTGGCCGAGGCCGGGCCGACCATCTTCACGGGTTACGAGACGCTGGAGACCGAATCCCGGATCCGCGGAATCGTGGCGGGCGACCAGCTGGCCGATCACGCCGGGCCGGGGGAGACGGTCGAGGTGGTGCTGGACGCGACGTCCTTCTACGCCGAGTCCGGCGGGCAATCCCCGGACGAGGGCGTGATCGTCGTCCCGTCGTCCGCCTCCGAGACCCGGCTGCGGGTGGTCGACGTGCAGCGGCCGGTGAAGGGGCTGATCGTGCACAAGGTGGTGGTCGAGTCGGGCGAACTGCGGCCCGGGACCGAGGCGATCACCCAGGTCGATCCGGAGTGGCGGGTCGCGGCCCGGCAGGCGCACTCGGGCACGCACGTGATCCACGCCGCGCTGCGCGAGGTGCTCGGGCCGACGGCGCTGCAGCGGGGGTCGTTCAACAAGCCCGGCTACCTGCGGCTGGATTTTGCCTGGCCCAAGGGGCTGGATGAGCGCACCCGGACCGACATCGAAGAGGTGGCCAACCGGGCGCTGCGCCGCGATCTGCCGGTCGCCGTCCGGTACATGCCGCTGACCCAGGCCCGGGAGATCGGGGCGCTGGCATTGTTCGGCGAGACCTACGACCAGACCAACGTGCGGGTGGTGGAGATCGGCGGCGAGTGGTCCCGCGAACTGTGCGGAGGCACGCACGTCTCGCACTCCTCCCAGGTCGGCTCGCTGGCGGTGACCGGGGAGTCGTCGGTCGGGGCGGGGCTGCGCCGGATCGAGGCCTTCGCCGGGCTGGATGCGACCCGGTTCATGGCCACCGAGCGGGCGTTGGTGACCTCGCTGTCCGATCTGGTCAAAGTGCCGCCCGCGCAGCTGCGGGATCGGATCGAGGAAATGATGACCCGGCTGCGGCAGCTGGAGCGGGAACTGGAACGCTCCCGCGCCGCGCAGGTCCTGCAGCAGGGCGGAGAGCTGGCCCAGCAGGCCAGCGACGTGGGCGGGGTCACCGTGGTGGCCGCGCAGGTGCCCGGGGTCTCGGCCGGTGATCTGCGCACCCTGGCCCTGGACGTGCGCGGCCGGATCGAGTCCGCCCGGCCCTCCGCGGTGGTGCTGGCCTCGTCGTCCGCTGACGAGCGGCTGCTGTTCGTGGCCACGCTGAACAGGGCGGCGGTGAGCGCCGGCCACTCGGCCGGTGAGCTGGTGAAGGCAATGTCCCAGGCGGTCGGCGGCCGTGGCGGGGGCAAGCCCGACCTGGCCCAGGGCGCTGGCGGCAAGCCGGGCGATGCTCCGGCCGGCTTCGACGCCGTCCGTAAGGCCCTCCTCTCAGCCGGCGGCTGACCCGGGCCCTATTGTTCTGCGTTTCTGCGCTGATCATGCAAGAACTTGCATGATCAGCGGCTCAGGAGCGCTTCAGCGCCAAGTTCGGCCATGATCAGCGAGGACGACGGCCCGGCGCTGGCGTGGTTTACCGTCGAAGACGTGGGTGCTGAGATCCCGGCGGAGCCGGACGACGTCCGCGCGCTGCGGGTCAAGGACGAGTGGTGGCCCAGGATGCCGCGCGGGCCGTTCCGGCACACGGTCGGGATGCGGGCGGCCGACCCGCAGCAGTGGCTGCGGCCAGGGGGGTTCGACGAGCCCTGGCGCGCCTGGAAGAGCAGCCTGCACGACGCCACCGGCGAGGCCACCTTCCTGGCCCGGCCGGGCAGCGAACCCGGCGGTGCCCAGGTGCTGAGCCTGATCCGCGAGATCACCGGGCGCGATCCCGAACCGCGGGCCGAGCATCCGCTGCTGAGCGCCGCCCGGCTGGTGGTCGAGGATCTGTGCCTGGTCGACATCTCCGGGCCCGACCCGGTGCTGGTGGCCGGAGCGGTGGCCATGCCCAGCCGATGGCGGCTGGGCGACAAGGTCGGGCGCACCATGCTGGCGGTGCACGGACCGGTGCCCAGCTACGCCCAGGAGATCGGTTCTGCCACCGACCGGCTGATGCAGCGGCTCGGCGATGGCCGGATCATGTCCCGGGTCAACTGGTCGATCCTGGACCGGCCCGGCCTGTTCCAGCCCGCGCACACGTCCCGGTCCGAGCAGGCCCGGCCCGACGTCGCGACCGGGGACGACGCCGCCCGGGCCATGTTCGCCCGGGTCGAGTACCAGACCGTGCGGGCCTTCCCGGAAACCAGCACCGTGCTGTTCAGCATTCACACCGCCCGGGAGCCGCTCTGGGCGCTGGCCGATCGTCCGGCGGTGGCGGCCAGCCTGCTGGCCATCCTGGAGTCGCATCCCGAGCAACTGCACCGCTACAAGGGGATTGAGCCTTACCTCGGGCCGCTACGGGAATGCCTGCGCACCCTGGCCGCCGCCTGACCCCCTGCGAGTCCCCGCACAGTCGCGGGCAGAACTGCCCGCACAGAGCGAGAAGGAGGAACTCGCGTACGGTGAGAGCGTGCTCCGGACGGCGCTGCGACCGCGGTGGCTGGCCCTGCTGGCGCTGGTCCTGCTGGCCGCCACCGGGATGAGCCTGCTCGGGCGCTGGCAGCTGGACCGGGCTCGCGAACACGGTGCCGCCGCATCAGCCCGGGAGGCGGCTCGAGCCAGTGACAGCACACCCCGCCCGGTTCAGGATGTGCTGCCTCCGCGCACCACCTTCACCCGCTTGGCCGATGGCGCCCGGGTGACCGCGACCGGAACCTGGGACGGCGCCCGGCAACTGCTGATCGCGGATCGGAAGCTGAACGGCCGCAACGGATTCTGGGTGCTGACCCCGCTGCGGCTGGACGACGGCAGCACGGTTGGCGTGGTCCGGGGCTGGGTCGTCTCGGCCCAGGACCCGGCCAGCCGTCCCCCGGCCAGCGGCCAGCGGATCACCGTCACCGGGCTGCTGCGGCCCACCGAGCCGCCGGTCGAGCGGGATCCCGGACAGGGTTCGGGCCTGCCCAGCGGCCAGCTCGAAGCCGTAGCCATCACTGATCTGATCAACGTATGGCCCTATCCTCTGCTGATCACCGGCTACGTACTGGCGCAGAGCGAGCAGCCGGCCCTGGGCGTCGTCCCGCACCGCATCCCGCCGCCCGCCGCCGGCACCGGGCTGGATTGGCTCAACCTGGGCTACGCGATCCAGTGGTGGCTGTTCGCCGGGTTCGGCCTGTTCATGTGGTGGCGGGTGGTCCGGGATGACCACCTCAGCCACAGCCGGACCGGGCAGGATGAGCCGGTCCACCGGCACGCCGAAGGAGTCTCATCGTGAAGCAGGCACTCACCCGATACCGCGTGATGGCCTATCTGACTGGCGTCTTCCTGCTGCTGCTGACCCTGCACGTGATCGTCCAGGTCGTTCAGGCGCAGACCAGCGACCTGACGTTCGGGCAGGCCAAGGGGCTGGGTGAGTGGATCGCGGGGGCCGAGGTCTGGGTGCCGGTCACCCACGGCTACCTGTACCTGATCTACGTGCTGGTCACCGCCGACCTGTGGTTCCGGACCCGGATCCCGCTGCTGCCGACCGTGCTGGTGGTGATCGCCGGCACCGTGCCGTTCATGAGCTTCGTGGCCGAACGCTGGGTGCGGGCGACCGTGACACCGATGCTGCCCGGCGACACCGCCGGCCAGGCCAAGCCGGCCCCCGCGCGACAGTAGAGTTTGCTGGTGGCGCCCACCATCGAGTCAAGCATCGGGCAGCATCGCCCCGTCCTCGTCGTCGACTTCGGGGCGCAGTACGCCCAGTTGATCGCCCGGCGGATCCGCGAGGCCAACGTCTACTCCGAGATCGTTCCATCCAGCATGCCGGTGCAGCGCATGCTCGAGCGGAAGCCCGCCGCGATCGTGCTCTCCGGCGGCCCGAGCAGTGTCTACGAACCCGGCGCGCCGCAGGTCGATCCGGCGCTGTTCGAGGCCGGGGTGCCGGTGCTCGGCATCTGCTACGGCTTCCAGGCGATGGCGCTGGCGCTGGGCGGTGAAGTGGCGCGCACCGGGTTGAGCGAATTCGGCGGCACCCGGGTACTGGCCACCGCCGAGGAGGCCGACGGGTCGCTGCTGCACGGGTTACCGGCCGAGCAGTCGGTGTGGATGAGCCACGGGGACGCCGTGCAGGCCGCACCGGGCGGGTTCACCGTGCTGGCCGAGTCGTCCGGGTCGCCGGTGGCGGCGTTCGAGGACCAGCAGCGCGGCCTCTACGGCGTTCAATGGCATCCCGAGGTCCGGCACTCCACCTTCGGCCAGCAGGTGCTGACCAACTTCCTCTACCGGGGTGCCGGGCTGGACGGCGACTGGACCACCGGCAATGTGATCGAGGAGCAGGTCGAGCGGATCCGGGCCCAGGTCGGCGCGGGCCGGGTGATCTGCGGGCTGTCCGGCGGGGTGGACTCCGCGGTCGCGGCCGCCCTGGTCCAGCGAGCCGTGGGCGACCAGCTGACCTGCGTGTTCGTCGATCACGGACTGCTGCGCGGAGGGGAGGCCGAGCAGGTCGAACGGGACTTCGTGGCTGCCACCGGGGTCAACCTCAAGGTGGTGGACGCCGCCGATCGGTTCCTGCTGGCGCTGAAGGACAAGACCGACCCGGAGGACAAGCGCAAGGCGATCGGGCGGGAGTTCATCCGGGTGTTCGAGGACGCCGCCCGCGAGGTGGTCGCGCAGGCGGCGGCGGCAGCCGGGCATGGTGAGGGCGAGCCGGTGCGGTTCCTGGTCCAGGGCACCCTGTATCCGGACGTGGTCGAGTCCGGTGGCGGCGAGGGCGCGGCCAACATCAAGAGCCATCACAACGTCGGCGGCCTGCCCGACGACCTGCAGTTCGAGCTGGTCGAGCCGCTGCGCACGCTGTTCAAGGACGAGGTCCGCGCGGTCGGGCTGGACCTCGGGCTGCCCGAGCAGATCGTGCATCGCCAGCCGTTCCCGGGGCCGGGCCTGGGCATCCGGATCGTCGGCGAGGTCACCGCTGACCGGCTGGAGACCCTGCGGGCGGCCGACCTGATCGTCCGCGAGGAACTGACCGAAGCCGGCCTGGATCGCCAGATCTGGCAGTGCCCGGTGGTGCTGCTGGCCGACGTCCGCTCGGTCGGGGTACAGGGGGACGGGCGCACCTACGGCCACCCGATCGTGCTCCGGCCGGTGTCATCGGAGGACGCGATGACCGCCGACTGGACCCGGATCCCGCACGAGCTGCTGGCCAGGATCTCCACCCGGATCACCAACGAGGTCCGCGAGGTGAACCGGGTCGTGCTCGACGTCACCAGCAAGCCGCCCGGCACCATCGAGTGGGAGTGACTGAGATCCCGCGCGCTCTGACCCGGACCACCGGCTCGCCGGAGTTCAGCCGTCGCCGAGGCCGAGCACGGCGGTCTGGAAAGTCTGAGTGATGCCGCCCAGCGGCAGTGAGGTGTAGGCCCCGCCGACCCGCTCGGGAGCCGGCGGCGGCTCAACCCCGGTCCTGGAGGTGCGCTGGGGCTCGGGTGGAACGTCGGCCACGTAGTCCTCGGCGTCGTCCTGCGGCTGGTAGCCCAGCGCCTGGGCCGATGAAAGGTCCCACCAGCCGCGGGTGTTCGCGGAGATGCCGTAGACGACGATGTGCCCGCGCACATTGCCAGTCAGGCTGGCCGACATCAGCCGGGCCGCGTCGCCCGGGCTCAGCCAGGTGCTGAGTTCGCGGATGCTGCGGGGCTTGGGACGGCAGCTGCCGATCCGTAGTGACACCACCTCCAGGCCGAACCGGTCGGCGTAGAGCTGGCCGAGCGCCTCGACCGCGACCTTGGACACCCCGTAGAACGAGTCCGGCCGCGGTCTGATGTCCACGCCCAGCGGTGTGTCCGAGCGTTCCTGGAATCCGACCGCGTGGTTGCTGCTGGCCAGGATCACCCGGCGGATGCCGCGGCGCAGTGCGGCATCCAGTACCGCCTGAGTGCCCTGCACGTTCGCTTCCAGGATCCGCGCCAGCGGAGCCTCTTGAGGAATTCCGGCCAGGTGGATCACCGCGCCGCATCCCACCGTGGCGGCGTCCAGCGCATCACCGTCCAGGACGTCGATGGACATCACTTCGAGATCGCCGCCTGGATCACGATCGAGACAGTGCAGCTCCCAGCCGTAGTCGCGCAACAGCGGCCGGATCATCCGGGCAATCTGACCGGCGGCCCCGGTGACCAGCACCGGTGAGCGGGAAGCAGTCGATGTGATCGTCACTGAGGCTGACGATATCCCTGCCCCCAGCCATTGGCACCCCTCTTAGCGGGCCATATCCGGCGTTCCGGATACGCTGGCCCCAATGACTGCCCCGGCCATCGATCGTGGGCGCGTATCGCCCGGCCGGCCAGACCTCCCGCCTGCACGCGACGCCGCCCACTCACGCCATCCTGCCCTGGACGGTATCCGGGCGGTGGCCGTGGTCAGCGTGGTGGTGTACCACTTCGGGGACGGCGGTGCGTCCTGGCTGCCGGGCGGGTTCCTCGGCGTCGACATCTTCTTCGTGCTCTCCGGCTACCTGATCACCAGCCTGCTGTTGTCGGAGCACGCCCGCACGGCCCGGATCAGCCTGCGCGACTTCTGGGTGCGCCGGGCCCGGCGGCTGCTGCCTGCCCTGGTCGTGATGATGCTGGTGGTGATCGGCTACCTCTGGTGGATGACACCGCCGGAGAGTTACCCGTTCCGCCGCCGGGACATCCTCTGGACGGTCGGCTACCTGGCCAATTGGCATTTCATGCAGTCAGCGGACGACTACTTCGCGGCCTACTCCACCGCGTCGCCGCTGCGCCACACCTGGTCGCTCGCGGTGGAGGAGCAGTTCTACCTGGTCTGGCCGCTGCTGGTGGTGGCTCTGCTCTGGTTCGGCCGGCGATGGTGGCGGGATCGGCCCCTGCTGCCGGCCGGCCTGGTGGCCCTGGCCGGGATGGCGGCGTCGGCCTGGTTCATGGCCCGCACCTACACCGTGGCGGCCCCGTCCCGGGCCTACTACAGCACCCAGGGCCGGGTGCAGGAGCTGTTCGCCGGGGTCGCGCTGGCGTTGATGTTCAGCTGGCTCCGGCAGCGCCCCCCGGTGTCGCGGCTGTGGTTCAGCGCCGCCCGGCGCTGGCTGATCACCGGAACCGGGCTGGCGATCGCCGTCCTCGGGGTGGCCCTGCTGACAACCTCCGACACCGGGCCGTTCTACTACCACGGCGGCGCGCTGCTGATCAGTCTGGCCACCGCGGGGCTGATGGGCAGCGTCGAAGTGCGGCCGGGGTCGGTAGTGGCCCGGGCGTTGTCGTGGCGCCCGGCGGTGGCGCTGGGCCGGATCTCCTACGGCGTCTACCTCTGGCACTGGCCGGTCACAGTGGCGTTCCCGGTGCAGAACCTGCCC
>CALMAR010000188.1 GCA_937859855.1 uncultured Kineosporia sp. | reverse complement strand
GGCCGCACTGGTCCGCTTGGCGGCGGTGGCCGGCTTGGCGGCCGGCTTGGCGGCGGTGACCCGCTTGGCGGCCGGCTTGGCCGCAGTGGTCCGCTTGGCGGCGGGCTTGGCCACCGGCTTGGCCGCAGTGCGCTTGACCGCGGGCTTCGCCGCCGTCTTGACGGTGGACTTGGCCGCCGGCTTGACGGTGCTCTTGCTGACCGGCTTGGCCGTGGTCTTGGTGCTCCGCTGGGCGGCCGGGCTGGAGGAGCGGGCCGGAGTGCGGGTCGTGCTCTTCTTCGCCGCGGTGCGGGCAGCGGGCGCAGCCGCGGCCTTCCTCGCGGTCCGCTTGACAGCGGGCTTGAGGTTCGAGGGCACTATGCCTCCTGTGTCATGATCCCGATCGGTACCGGGACGCTGCGGGTGTTACTGCTGGTGCGAGCAGGTGTCGAATTCGCGCTTCTGTGCACGGCATTTCGTACCTGCGGCGACATCTGGCCGCGCCACTACATCGGCGGCTTGACAGGGGCCTTTAACCCTGGTTTCCAGAACTTTCGCGATTTTCCGCGCTCGATTCGTCCAGATGGGACAGTGAAGTCCGTCATCTCCCCCGGAGACGACTCAGCTGGTGATGTCCTTGCGCTCGAAATGCCACCAGGCGATGGCGAAGAACACCGCGCTGTATCCGATGGACCACAGTGCGCCCCGGGTCATGCCGTCCCAGGTGATGTGCGCCCCGATCACATCCAGCCACGCGTACTGGTAGTGCGTCGGCAGAACCTCACGGAAAGAGCCGAGCGCGGTGACGGCGTCCAGGATGTTCGACACGATCACCAGCATCACCGCGCCCCCGACCGCACCCAGCGGAGCGTCGGTCACAACGCTGAGCAGAAAGGCCAGCCCGGCGACGAAAAGCAGCGATACGCCGATGTAGGCCACGGCGATAGCCAGGTGCCCGATCAGTGCGCCACCCGCGATAGTGTCACCCACCGGGCTGCGCAACGGAGCCCACCCGAAGAACACGCCACCAGCCAGGAATGCGACCACCGGCAGCAGCACCAGAGCGAAGGCGCTGTACAGCAGGGCAGCGATCAGCTTGCGCTGCAACAGATGTGATCGGGGTATCGGTGCAGCCAGGAGATACCGGAGCGACGACCAACTGGCTTCACTGGCCACGGTGTCACCGGCGAACAGCGCCACGATGACCACCAGCAGGAATCCGCAACTGACGAAAAGCGTGAACGCCGTGAAGTTTCCAGCCCCTTCGGTGGCTAGGTCGACCAGGCCCGGCACCGCCCCGCGGCGCGAATCGTCGCCGAACAGGAACGCCGCCACCAGCAGGAACGGCAGCAGCACCAGGAAACCGAGGGCGATCTGGGTGCGGCGGCGGGTGAGCTGCCGGCGCAGTTCCACCCGCACGCCCAGAGTTCGGTTGCTCCGATAGCCCGACGCCGCCCCGTCCAGTCGCAGCACCGTGGTCAGTGGCGGCAGGCCGGTCAGCGGATCGTCGGATCTCACTGACCGTCCTCCCGTCCGACCAGCGCGAGGAAGGTCTCCTCCAGGCCGCGCTGCGGGGCAACCCGATCGATCCGGACTCCGGCCATCACCAGCGAGCGCACCAGCTCACTGCGAGCCGCCGCCCCGGCCTGCACCGTGATTCCGGTTGCGGTGGAAACGATGTGCGAAACGCCGGGGACGGACGCCGCGAGCGTCGCGGCCCGGCCCGGCGCCGACACATCCATGACGGTCTGGCCGGAGAGCCCGACGACGTCCGCGACGGTACCCTGCGCCACCAGCTGGCCATCGGCCATCACCACCAGGTGGGTGCAGGTCTGCTCCACCTCGGCCAGCAGGTGACTGGAGACGATCACCGTTCGGCCAGTGGCGGCGTATCGCCTGAGCACGTCTCGCATCTGGCGGATCTGCGGGGGGTCCAGCCCGTTCGTCGGCTCGTCCAGCACCAGCACATCCGGCATCCCGAGCATGGCCTGAGCGATGGCCAGTCGCTGCCGCATACCGTGACTGTAGGTCCGGACCTTGCGGTGGACGTCGTTGCCCAGCCCCGCGATCTCCAGCGCGCGATCGCGCTGCGCGTCCGCCGCCGGGCGGCCGGTGGCTCGCCAGTAAAGATCCAGATTGGCCAGCCCGGACAGGTGCGGGAGGAACCCCGGACCCTCGATGAAGGCACCGAGCCGGGAGAGCACCGCGGCCCCCGGCGCGATCCGATGCCCGAACACCCGGATCTCCCCCTCACTGGGATGGATCAGCCCCATCAGCATCCGCAGGGTGGTGGTCTTGCCGGCGCCGTTGGGGCCGAGAAGGCCGAGTACCTGGCCGTTTTCGACCCGGAAGCTGAGGTCGGTGACGGCCCGGAAACCGTCGCCGTAGGCCTTGCCCAGGTGCTGGGCGGCCAGTGGCACGCTGAGCAGGTCCGCGTCGGCGGCAGTCAGGCTGAGGCGCCGGCGACGGCGTCCGATCAGCACGAAACCCAGCACCAGGACCAGGATCGCGGTCCCCAGGATGATCGCTGGCAGGACCAGACTCCGGACCGCACCATTGTTCTCGGCTTCCAGCGGGACCTCGGGTACCACCAGCGCGTTGCTGCCGGCCAATCCGATCCGATAGCCGCGGGAATTGGCTGGCACCGCATAGGCCTGGTCGGTGCTGGAGATCAGCACCCGTAGCCGATGACCGGCCGGGACGTCGTGGACGATGGCGGGCAGCACGATCGTGACCTGGCGTCCCCCGGGCGCAAGCCCCTCCAGCCGGACCGGGCTGACCAGCTGCTCTGGCAACTCGGTGCGCCCGTCCGGCGCGACGTCCAGCAGGGACGCGAACATCGTCGCATCGGGAGCGGTAGAGGAAATGTTCACCGACACCCGTGCGGACCCGGTGATGGTGACCGGCCGGCTCAACGACTCGGTGTCGAAGTGCGCACTCTGCCCGGGTAGTGAGCCCAGTCCGAGGATCGCCGAGCCGCTGGCACTGGTGGCCGAGCTGGTGGCGGATGTGCGCTGCGCCAGCCCGCCCAGTGCCCCCAGCGCCGACC
>CALMAR010000187.1 GCA_937859855.1 uncultured Kineosporia sp. | reverse complement strand
GACGCCGCTCTCGAGCCCGCAGCGGCCAGCGTTCCGGCCGGCCTCGGCGGTGAGCAGGCCCGGCTGTCCGGCCTGCTCGCTGATACCGGCGCCGGCGTCATCCAGCAGGCCCGCCGGATCGGCCCGCGCGATGCCGCCGCCATCCGCGGCCTGCTCGATCGGGTGTCGTGCGGGTCGATCCGGGCACTGATCGGCGATCTGGAGGCGGCCGGTCTGATCGTCGCGGACGTCGCCTGATGCCCGTTGCTGCCCTCCGCGCGGTGGCCGCCGGGCCGGGCGAGCTGGCGCGCTGGCGATTGCGCAGTCAGCACCTGTCCGGCCAGGCGCTGCTGAACCCGGATGAGGTGGTCGGAAACCTGCTGGCCATGCAGGCGCAGGACTACGGCCAGGCGTTGTGGGCGATCGGCGCGCGGAGCGGTTCCGCCACCGTCAGTTCGATCGAGAAGGCCGTGGCCGCAGGAGCGATCATCCGGACCTGGCCGATGCGCGGGACCATCCACTGGGTGTTGCCGCAGGACGCCCGCTGGCTGATCCGGCTCTGCGGCTCCCGGCGGCTGGCCGGGCACGCGACCCGGCTGAAGCAGTTGCGGCTGACCAGCAAGGACATCGAGCGGGCGGGTGAACTGCTCGAGCCCGAGCTCCGGCGGCGGGCGGTGCTCACCCGGGCCCAGTGCATGCAGGTGTTCCTGGACGGCGGACTGGCGGTCGACGGCCAGCGGGGCTACACGTTGCTGTGGTCGCTGGCCCATGAACAGCTGATCTGCATCGGGCCGATCCAGGGCAAGCAGCAGTCGTTCGTGCTACTGGAGTCGGTGGCGCCCGCGTCGTCCTCCCGGGACCTTTCCGGGGAGGAGGCGCTGGCTGAACTGGCTGTCCGCTACGTGACCGGGCATGGGCCGGTGACCGCCCAGGATCTGGCCAAGTGGGCCGGAATCACGTTGACCGAGGCCCGCCGGGGCATCGCGGCGGCCGGTGACTCGCTCCAGCCGGTGACCGTGGACGACGTCAGTTACCTGTACGCCGGGGACCGGCCCCAGCGCGGCGTGGCCGTGCCGGATCTGCTGCTGCCCGGATTCGACGAGTACCTGATCGGCTACCGCGATCGCAGCGCGATGCTGGCGGCCGAGCATGCGAATGCCGTCGTGCCCGGCGGCAATGGTGTTTTCAAGCCGATGATCGTGATCGACGGCCAGATCACCGGAACCTGGGGGCGCTCGGTCACCGCCCGAGGCGTCTCCATCACCCGGAAGCCGTTCGTACCCGGCGGGGATGACACCGCCGCCCGGCTCAGGGGACAGGCGGAACGCTACGCCGCCTTCCTCGGGACCGCCCTGCTCTCACTCTGATGGGACTGAGCCGACCAGTTCGACGCCGGCCGCACGCAGCTGATCCAGCGCTGCCGCAACAGTTTCCGGGGCCACCCCGGCGGTCAGGCCGAGCAGTACCCGGGTCTGGAAGCCGGCCTCAACGGCATCGATGGCGGTGGCCCGGACACAGTGATCGGTGGCGATCCCAGCAATGTCCACTGCGGTCACGTCGTGATCGTGCAGCCAGCCAGCCAGCGGGATGCCGTCCTGATCGCTGCCCTCGAAACCGGAGTAGGCCGCCTGGTGCAGGCCCTTGCGGAACCAAGCCTGGATCGGTGCGGTTTCCAGGTCCGGATGCGGCTGGGCGCCAATGGAATCCGCGATGCAGTGCACCGGCCAGCTGTTCACGAAGTCGGGCTCGGCGGCGAAGTGAGAACCGGGATCGATGTGCCAGTCCTGGGTCGCCACGATCAGCGGGTAGGCGCCGTCCGACATCACCGAGCTGATCGCCGAGGCCACCGACGCACCCCCGGCCACCGGCAGGGACCCGCCCTCACAGAAGTCGTTCTGCACATCCACCACGATCAGAGCGGTTGTCATCGGGATCACCTCAGTTTGCTTGTTCATGGACTGGGTTCGAGCCGGTGCGGAACACGGTGGGAATGGCTGGCTCTCCCCGCGACAGCTGACGGGCCGAGGCCGGCAGCTCAGCCCGGGATGCCGCGTGCCGATCCCGGGCTGTGCTCAGAGGTTCGGCACCGGTCACCTCTCCACGGGTCACCAGCTGCCGCTGCAGCGCCCGGCCGGCCTGGCTTGGCGGCGCCTGGGCTCCGATGCCGATCACCTCGGCCACCGCGGCGCCGTCCTGGCCCAGCTGCCGGGTGGCCCATTTGCGGCCGCCCACACCGGCTTTGCCGTCGCTGCGTTTGGCCACCGGTTGCAGCTGCCCGGACGAGTCCTCCCGGGCCACCAGTTTGTAGACCATCCCGGCGGTGGGCGCTCCCGATCCGATCACCAGCTGGGTGCCGACTCCGTAGGCGTCCACCGGAGCGACCGCCAGCGCGGCGATAGCGAACTCGTCGAGGTCACTGGTGACGATGATCCGGGTCCCGGTGGCGCCCAGTCTGTCCAGTTGGGCGCGGACGGTGGTGGCCAGTTCGAGCAGGTCTCCGGAGTCGAGCCGGACCGCGCCCAGTTGCGGGCCGGCCACCTTGACGGCCGCCGCGACCGCGGCGGTGACGTCGAAGGTGTCGACCAGCAACGTGGTACCCGAACCCATCGCCGCCACCTGGGCTGCGAAGGCTGCGGTTTCGTCGTCGTGCACGAGGGTGAAGGCGTGGGCGGCGGTTCCGGTGGTGGGAATGGCGTACCTGGCTCCAGCGGCGAGATTGCTGGTGCTGGCGAATCCCGCCAGGTAGGCGGCCCGGGCCGCAGCCACCGCGGCCTGCTCGTGCGTGCGCCGGGACCCCATCTCCACGCAGGGCCGATCTCCGGCCGCCGACGTCATCCGGCTGGCGCCCGCGGCGACCGCGCTGTCGTGGTTCAGCACCGACAGCGACAGGGTCTCCAGCAGGACGGCCTCGGCGAAGGTCCCCTCGACGGTGAGCACGGGAGAGCCGGGCAGGTAGCACTCGCCTTCGCCGTAACCCCAGATGTCCCCGCTGAAGCGGTAATTGGCCAGCCAGCGCAGCATCTCGTCGTCCACCACATGAGCGGCTGCCAGCGCACTGATGTCCTCGTCGCTGAAGCGGAAGCCGGTCAGTTCCTCCAGCAGCCGGCCGGTCCCACCGACCACGCCGTAGCGGCGGCCATCCGGCAGCCGCCGGGCGAACACCTCGAACACGCAGCGGCGAGCTGCGGCTCCGCTGCGCAGCGCGGCCTGCACCATGGTGATCTCGTAGCGATCGGTCAGCAGGGCACTGCTCTGTGCGCCGGTCATCCGGGTCCGCCCTTCGCTAGCGCTTGCTCATGACGGAGACCAACTGCTCCTGCCAGACGGTGAGCAGTTCGTAGGTGGAGGCGATCGCCAGCCAGGCGGGGTCGGCCTGGCCGCCCCACAGCCGGTCGTGCAGTGCCTCGGCGTCCGCGTCCGTCTTCAGCTCCAGGCGTTCGCCGATCACCAGCCGGATGTCGGTCATCGCCTTGAGCAGTGACAGTGCCTCGCCATGATCGAGATGCACGGGGTCCGGCCGGGCCAGCGCCGCGGCCGCCGAGCGGGCCCCTTCCCGCTTGCGGGTGCGCAGGCCGTGCTCGGTCAGCCGCCGGAACTCACTGGCCATCTGCGGATCGTCTCGGTTGGCCTCCGGCAGCAACCGGGCCAGGGCCGGATCGTCCGGCGCCTGCGCCGTCTCATCGCTGAAGCCGCCCAGGCCGTTCAGCCCGATCAGCCGGGCCAGCGGGTCCTGCGACTCCTCGCTCCCGTCGTCCAGCAGCTGGTCGAGCTGGGTCAGCAACTGCACCAGGATCTCGCGCTCGGCCGGCTCGATCTGCACCCGGATCCCGGTGCGCCCGGCCTTGAACGGCCCCTTCACGAAAGGATCATGATGAGTCAGTCGTCCTTACGGAAGGTGGCCCACAAACCGAAGTCGTGCATCGCCTCGGTATCGCGTTCCATCTCCTCGCGGCTGCCGCTGGACACCACTGCCCGGCCCTCGTGGTGCACGTCCAGCATCAGCCGCTCGGCCTTCTTCCGGTCGTAGCCGAAGTAGTTCTGGAACACGAAAGCCACGTACGACATGGTGTTGACCGGGTCATTCCAGACCAGCGTGATCCAGGGAACATCGGGCCGCAGCTGCTCCGCCGAGCTGGGTCGCTCGAGTTCGGCGGGTGCGATGGCCACCGGCCAAGTCTAGTGCGGTCAGGAGGGCGAACGAGGGGCACGTCACGTCCGCGCGGCAGTACGGATCCGGCGCTCCGCGCTTACGCTTCTCGACGCGAGATCAGGAGCCCGCCAGGGATGCGACATCGACGTCGGCGCAGGAGAGATCATTAAGGTCACCATTGTGGGATGTTCAGGTTCCTTCCCGGGCCCCGACTCGCCCTCCTCCTCCTATTTGGTCGAGGCGGAGGACGACGAGCGGACCTGGCGGGTCGTGCTCGATCTCGGCAGCGGTTCAGTGGGGGCGCTGCAGGCGGTCACCGAGCTTGACCAGCTCGATGCCGTGGTGATCTCGCATCTGCATCCCGACCACTTCATGGACCTGTGCGGCCTCTACGTGGCCCGCCGTTACCGGCCGGGCGGACCGCCGTCCCAGCCGCTGACGATCTACGGTCCGCAGCACACCCAGTCGCGGTTCACCCAGTCCTATGGGCTGGAGTGCGCGGCTGAACTGCCCGAGATCTTCGACATCCGGGAACTGGCCGACGGCACTGAGTTCCAGATCGGCCCGATCACGATCATGCCCAGGCTGGTCAGTCACCCGGTTCAGGCGTTCGGCCTGCGGCTGCAGCACGACGGCCGGACGCTGACCTACTCCGGTGACACCGACAGCTGCGCCAGCCTGATCGACCTGGCCCGGGGCGCCGACCTGTTGCTGGCCGAGGCGTCGTACCAGGATGGACGGGACGAGGTGCGCGGCGTCCACCTCACTGGGCAGCGGGCCGGCCAGGCGGCGACGGAGGCCGGTGTACATCGGCTGGTGCTCACCCATATCCCGGTCTGGACGGACAAGGACGTGGTGCAGGCAGAGGCGGCGCGCGTCTTCTCCGGTCCGATCGAGGTGGCCAAGCCGATGGCCAGCTATCTGCTGGCCGGATTTCCGGCCGCCACGTCATGACCTTGTAAGCGGCTCCGGGCAGGGGCCGGGCCTAGGGTGAAGCTATGCCGATAACCATCGCCGCGACCGGCGCCCGGGTCGATGGCCGGGACGTGGCGCAGCTTCGCCCGGTCAGTTTCAGCCGCAACTGGCTGGACCATGCGGAGGGCAGCGTGCTGGTCGAGTTCGGGCGGACCCGGGTGCTGTGCGCCGCCTCCTTCACCGAAGGCGTGCCGCGCTGGATGCGCGGGCGCGGAACCGGCTGGGTGACCGCCGAGTACGCCATGCTGCCCCGGGCCACCAACACCCGCGGTGATCGTGAGTCGGTGAAAGGCAGGATCGGCGGCCGCACTCATGAGATCTCCCGGCTGATCGGCCGCAGCCTGCGCGCGGTGATCGACATGCCGGCGATCGGTGAGAACACGGTGGTGCTGGACTGCGACGTGCTGCAGGCTGACGGGGGGACCCGGACCGCGGCCATCACCGGCGCCTACGTGGCGCTGGCCGACGCCATCACCTGGGCCCGCGGCCACGGGCTGATCAAGCCGGGCGCGCAGCCGTTGAGGGACTCGGTGGCCGCAGTCAGCGTCGGAATCGTCGATGGCCGCCCGGTGCTCGACCTCTGTTACGACGAGGACGTCACGGCCGGGACCGACATGAACGTGGTTTGCGCGGGCAGCGGGGACTTCATCGAAGTACAGGGGACGGCCGAAGGCGCGCCGTTCAGCCGGGCTGAGCTGAACACGCTGCTCGATCTGGCGGTGGCCGGCTGCGCTGATCTGGCTGCGCGCCAGCACGCTGCGCTGGAGGCTTGATCATGCCGGCCCGGCTGATCCTGGCCACTCGCAATCCGTACAAGGTCGAGGAGCTGCGGAGGATTCTGGACGGCGTGACCCCGGGCATCGACCTGGTGGGCTTGGACGCCTATCCGGAACTGCCCGACGTGGTCGAGACCGGGGTCACCTTCGCCGAGAACGCATTGCTGAAAGCCAGTTTCACCGCCGGTAGCACTGGTCTTCCAGCGATCGCCGACGACTCGGGCCTGGCCGTGGACGTGCTGGGCGGCGCGCCGGGCGTGTTCAGCGCGCGCTGGTCGGGCCGGCATGGTGACGACGACGCCAATCTCGACCTGCTCCTGGCCCAGCTGGCCGACGTGCCCGACGAGCATCGCCAAGCCCAATTCCTTTGTGCGGCCGCGTTTGTCGCTGCCGAGGGTGCTCACGTCGGTGCTCTGGCCGATGCCGGGCCGGTGGTGATGGGCCGTCTGACCGGGCGGCTGATCCGATCCCGGCGCGGAACCGGAGGTTTCGGCTACGACCCGATCTTCGTCGCTGACGGCCAGGCCCGGACCAATGCCGAGCTGGATCCAGCCGAGAAGGACGCGATCAGTCACCGTGGCAACGCCTTTCGGGCCCTCGCCGAACGGTTGCCGGCCCTTCTGGCCGGACAGTCCGTGCCCCGATGACCCGGCTCCGTCCCGGCCTGCTGCTGTGGGGGGTGCTGGCCGGTATCGCCGCCGGAGTACTGGGCCTGGGGGTGGCCGAGGTGGTGGCCGCCTTCGTCGCGCCGTCGTCAGCGCCACTGGTGGCCCTGGGCGACGTGGTCATCGATCATGTGCCGCTGTGGCTGAAGAGCCTTGCCGTGCAATGGTTCGGCACCCACGACAAGGCAGTGTTGCTGAGTACGGCGTCGGTGATCGCGATCGTCTTGTCTGCCCTGGCCGGGGTGCTGGCGGTCCGCGGCCGGCAGGCCTGGGGAACCTATCTGGTGCTGTTGCTCGGTGCGGTTTCGGCTCTGGCGGCTGGTACTCGCCCGGACGCCACGGCCCTGTCCGTGCTGCCCAGCGTGGCCGGGGCCGTGGCCGGAATGGTCGCGGTCTCCCGG
>CALMAR010000186.1 GCA_937859855.1 uncultured Kineosporia sp. | reverse complement strand
CCCCACCGGCCGCGCTCAACGGTAGAGAGGGTGAAGGTCGGCGGGGATGTCTGAGGTCGTTCTGTGGTGCCCGAGGTCCGTGCGGCCCACGCGGGACCGAGCAGGGCCGCCAAGGTCAAGCGACGCGCGAGGCCGGATCACCGAGGGTGCCGGGGCTCACCTTCCGGTACCACGCCCGGACTCCCCGTCCAGCCCCGATCACCACAGGTGGACGGTCCCGGAATGTGCTCACCGCACATGCGCGCTGGCAGCTTCCCAGCGTCGGGGGCCTTGACGGCGAGCCTCCCCAGGCGAGGTACCTCCCGCGCGACGGCGGGCCCGGGAACACCACCGGCCCAGCCGCCACGACCAACCGACAGCGGGAGAGAACGGATCATGCGACACACCCAGTGGATCACCCGGGCCCTGCTCATGCGCGACGGCCTGGGGAGGTTTATGAGGGTGAACGAGGCAGTAGCGAGGGCTACCCAAAGCCGCGCCCGCCGCGCCGTAATCGCAAGGATGCCCGTGCAGCTGGCACTGTTCTAGCGGCAGACTGAGACCAACCGACATCCCTAGGACAGGTAGGTGATCCTGCCGATGGCCAACGTTGCAGCCATGCTCCTTGGCGGAGCGACCTTCGTGCTTTTGGGTTTCGGCAACTACCGCAAGTCCGGGGAACGAAGCTGGCTCCCGTTCGCGTACATAGGTGGCGCCATCATCGTCTTAGGCTTTATCGCGTTGATCTTTCATTAGTCAGGCTTGATGAGCCTCAGGCCGTGCAACTCGCGTGCAACTTCTGGCGGCGATCAGGCACCACGAGCGGGCAGTCACGGTCACCGACGCGAGCAGGAAGAACCGCCCAGCTCGGGCGTAGCGCGTCCTTCCAAGCTGGTCATGCCGGTTCGATCCCGGTCACCCGCTCCAACCTCTCCCCTGCAGGTCAGAGGCCCGCGGCCCATGGCGCTGGATCGATCGCTCGGTGCCCGGTTCGGCCCCACCGAGCTGCCGCACGCGGAGGGGACGGATAGGCACGCGCTCATCCAGCAGGCTCATCCAGCAGGCGACGTTCCAGCGTCTGGTCAGGAACGATCGCTGGCAGCGCCCGCAGCAGGCGTCCAGCCTGGATGGGGTGGCACACGAAGTCGATCACGCGCCGCGGCCGGATCAGTCCCACGTGGCCGCCGACTCTCCGACCGGCCATCATCGCGCGGCGGTCGGGGCCTCGACGGGGACGACGTCCTACTTCTTGAATGCCAGATCCTGCTGCAGGCAGCGGGAGTTGATGGAGTAGAGCCGAAGCCAGCCCGGCGCGCTCAGGTCGGTCGAGACACCCGCCCCGCAGACGGTCTCTCCACCCCGTGCGTTTGCACCTTCAGGGTGTGGCGGGCGAAAGTCTCGCTCGGATCCGGTCAGCTGTTGCGGGATGGGCCTCCTGCCATCAAGACGTCGCGCGGCGCAGCATCCCGGTGAGCCTGAGGATACGGGTCATGCCTTTCCGCTTGCAGCACGCTCGACGTCCTTCGGCAACGTGTTCTCGAAGTCGTTCAACCGGGCCCAGGTCGGTTCGACCGTGATCTTTGCCATCGAGTCGTACATGGCCTCGACCTGACCGGCAAAATCTTCGCTGCCCCGTGCGAACTGCGTCTTCAGACTCGCATCGACATAGTCCTGGGGCACACCGTCCACGACCTCGATCTCAGCTCGACCGCGGATCAGCAGCGCACGCGAAGGCTGACCGTCGTAGTCAATAGTGAGTGCCACCGCCGGGTTCCGACGCAGGGCATCGACCTTGGCAGACGTCGGGATCGTGAAGACCACGATCCGCCAGTCCTTCCAGAGGTAACTCACAGGCACCACACGCGGCGTGCCGTCGAGGGCTACATAAGCCAGCCGCGCCAAAGGCGACCCTCGCAGCAATTGACCGGCCAAGGGTTTATCCAGCTCTGATTTAAGGGCGACAGCATCCATCACGGCAGCATGGCACAGCCGCGGGCCCCCTCCCCCGGCGGAAACACGAAGGCCCGCGCACGTGCCCTGCGCGCCAGGTCGTCCGGCTCGCCGCACGCGCGGTGACAACCACCGCCGCCGGGACCGCCAGCAACCCGATGAAAGGAAGCCATTCGCCCGGGCCCGGACTCGGAGGAAAGCTGCAGCAGTGGGTTGGTTACTGTTCCAGCTGCCCAGTTGCCTCTGAGCTGCGACAACGCCCCGGCCGCCGCCCCCGCCGTCCCAGTTGCGCCGCGACCGGTGTGCCCGGAAGATCCGTTCGCTCTTCAGCTCGCCCTGTTCTGACGATCCGCGGCCGGGCCGGGGCCTTCGCCCAGCTCGTCGCGCGTCTCTTCTCGTCCAAGACCTCGGATTTGATCATCGCCGAAGATGTGGGCACTCAGCTTGCGCCACTGACTGCTGTCCGTGTTACGGAAAACGACCCAGACGAGCAACGCCTGAGTACCGAAGTAGAAGACACCGATGATCGCCATCGCTATCAGACCACCCGTGTTCATGAGCATGACGATACGTCCGCTCCGCGCGAGAGGCCCGTGCCCGATGCGTGCCCGACGGACCGGTGAACCAGGGTCAAGACGGTCACCATCGGTCGGCCGGCCGCTCAGTCGCTGCTCGTGCGTGACACACAGGTCAGCGCCGGGTATGCCGGAACGATCTTCAAGCTGGTCGTGCTGCGGCAGCTGTCTTCCCCCGACAGGCCCACTCGGGGGAAAAAGAGACAGCTGACTGAGTGCGAGTCACCCGAAGTCCGATCACAGTAGTTATGGCTGTCCAGGCATCCCAACCGCTGCCACACGGTCTGACAGAACCGCGCACCCTGATGCGGCGCGGACTGATCGCCGTAGTCTTGATCATGACGGCGATCACCCTCTGCCTCCCGATGGTCAAAGCACTCGTCGACATCCACAGTCAGCGGGTCACTCTGCACATGCGCGAAATAGCTACACAGATTCCCGTGCCTGCCGGACTCACCACCTTGTCTCGTGGCGAGTGCCCGAGTCAGGAAGACCTGATCGGATGCTGGACGTCCCCCCGATCACCGGACGAACTGGCTCCCATCTTCATCGCGGCGCTCAGGCAGGCCACGGGCCATCACATTGCCTCGCACTGCGACACTTCCCCCTACGGCATCAGGGCGCGCAGCTGCCTCATCCGTTATGACCAAGGCACTGACCACGCGTTGATGGTCTCCATCGACACCAACGCCGCAACCACCGGCGGCAAGACCGTTGCGGCTGGCGCGCGTATCCGGATCGACGCGAACTGAGCCGCCAGGCGCGTGTATCCGGATCGACGCGAACTGAGCCGCCAGGTGCCGCGCCACCATACGAGGACTCTTCACGGAGACAAGAACACGCCCACACCAGTCCCGGATGACCACGTGCAAGGACGACCATCGCGCCGCCGCAGACCTCGACGTCAGCGAGACTCCGCATGGCATGCTGACCGGCTCATGGACAGCCACAACAGCGAACGGCGGTGTGTGCGCCCAGGTTGCCACGGCCTGGCGCTCACCCACTGGTGGCGCTTGTGCACGAGGTGCACCACGCCCCAGATGCTGCGTGCCCATCACAGTTACGACAGGCACGGCCGAGTCCCCGAGCGGGACGTCAGGGCGTGGGCAAAGCGTATAGCTCCTGGTGCGTCTGGCCGAGCTTTGCCTGACGATCTGTGGGTTCTGTCGATCCGTTGTCTGGTATGGGCGTCGGTCTTCACATATCGCTCGAAGGAATGCCCTCACGTCACCCAGAACCGCTCTCAACTGCCCGTCGTCGCCCTACCGCAAGCGCCCGGCCTGCTGCAGTGTCCAAGGTGCGCCAGAACAGCCATCGATCACTACACCACCACCGGACCGCCCTGTGACCGATGCCCGACAGTCGTCGACACACATTCTCGGCGGTGTGCCATTGTCACCGGATCGTCTTTGATCATCGTGGCTCACCTGTGCTCGGCCTGCGCGTCCATATCTCGAGTGCGGCCAGCCCTCTGGTAACCCTGCATGGTTCTGCCGCAATCGACTCGGCATGTCGTGACTGGCCATGCCGCCTGGCGCCGGCGTGACGGGCCGGGCAGTCTGGCCCTTGGTCCTGCTTCGGCGGTCACCGCGGTGAAACTGCCGCCCGGAGAACCGGTATTCGCCTGTCGACAAGGCACAGCGACAGCGAAACCACTGCTTCGCGGGGCCGCCTGCATGGAGCCGAGAGGCGCTACCGCTGCCCGCGTCGCACGCGTCGCCATACGGCATTGCCGATGATCGGCCTTGGCCCGCCACCAGGCAGGTAAGCGGTCTCGGATTCGGCCGACGAGGCCCGGCGACTCCCCCAAACCAGCAACCCGCCGATGACCACAACGATCACAGCCAGAAGCACCCACATCACGAGCATCACCTCGAGAGAAAGTACATGGTGTTGCCATGATCAGCGACTCGATCAACAGGTGCGTATTGCTGCGGAGGGAGCACGCCACGACCAGTGGCAGTCTCCGATTCGGAGGCCATTCCGTCGTCGTGCAAGGCCGGTGGCCGGTGTTCGATTCGATGGCGCAACCGCGGACACGCCCACCGGACGAACGATGCCGGGTCGTCGTCGCCGGTCGGGGTCCCGTCGTCCGTAGCGCAACACCAGGCGACGGCCTCGCCCCGCGACTACAGCCGGAACGCGTAGCCGCCCGTTGCGACGGTCAGCAGAAGACCCGGGGCCCGCGCCACGACGTCGACGAAGTCATTTCCGGAGGGGACCACTGCGGCTTCCTAGAAGTCATTTCCGCTGAGCGGCCAGGCGCAGAGCGTGCCGAACCCACCCGGCGGCCACATCTCGGGGCACTTCATAAGCTGATCAACGAGGGATCGGACGGGTTCAAGCCCGATGATGAGGTGGTGTTTCGCCTGAGCAAGGCCTCTCCCAGCGTGTCGAGCAGACCGGCGCGTGATCGGGCGACTCTGGTGCTGTACGCGGCGATGGGCGTGGTCGGCTACGTGGTGAACGGCTGGGGATCGATACTCGGCCCGCTGCAGCGGCAACTAGGCGTCCCTCGCTCCGACGTGGCCTTCTATCCGAGCCTGTTCGCGCTCGCCCTGGTGGCCGTGGGTCTCCTCGGCGGGCGCGCGGTGGAGCGGCTGGGGCACCGAGCGGTACTGAGCGGTGCTCTCGGCGGTGTGCTGGCCGGCGTCCTGCTGCTGTGCACGTCGACCCGGCCGTTGACGCTGGCAGGCGCGTTCGTCCTTGGCGTCGGAGCAGCGCTGATGGTCCAGGTGGTGCCGGCCGCGCTGACCCTGCGGCAGTCGGCGGCGGCCGTCGCCGCGCTCGGTGAGGCCAACGCCGTCAGCAGTGTGAGCTCTGTGCTGGCTCCGGCATCCGTGGCTGCCACGATCGCTCTGGGCCTCGGCTGGCAACTCGGATACCTGCTGCCGGTGCTGCCGGTGACCGCCGTCCTGCTGCTGATGTTCCTGGTCGGCACGCCGCTGCACGCATCCCAGCGCCACGCCGACCCCGACCGGCCGCGACCAGAGGGGCAGCCGGCCCCGGGTATGGAACCGGGGCGCCTGCTGGGCCGTTGGTGTGACCTGCTGCTGGCCATCAGCATCGAGTTCTGCCTGGTCTACTGGGCCGCAGACGCCTTCCGGGAATGGCACGGCTGCACCGACGCGGCGGCCACCTCGCTGGGAGCGCTGTTCCTGGCCGGGATGGCCCTGACCCGCTGCGTATCGGCGAGACTGACCACGGGACGGCTGCCCTCCACCGTCGTCCTGTGGGCCTGCGGGACGGCGACAGCAGGTTTCGTCGCCTTCTGGTCATCGTCATACACGGCGGCAGCCGCCGCCGGCCTGCTCGTGGCCGGAATGGGCGTCGCCCTGCTCTACCCGGTGACACTCGCCCGAGTCGTCGCCGCCTGGCCGCAATCGCCGGACCGAGCAGCCGCCCGCGGCGCCCTCGCCTCAGGGATGGCCATCGGCCTGGCGCCGTTGTTCCTCGTCCAGACAGCCGAGCTCACCGGCTTGCGCATCGCCTACCTCGTCGTGCCCGCACTGCTGCTCACCCTCGCCACCCGCTCCGTATTCATGCCTCGGACCATGCAGACGTAGACCACCCATTCCCGCCTGATCACGTGACGTGCCCGTCGAGGACGCGGTGATGCCTGATGACTCGAACAAGCGCACGGTGCGGCCGCGGCTCGCCGAGTCCGGGTGTCCGGTGGCCGTCCGAGAGCCCCGCACGGGGCCGCGCGTGCACGGGCGCGACGGTTGTCGAGATCTGCACCGTCCGTAGTGATCATCCAGGTGCAGTCCTGGCGTCGAGCGGCGTGCGACGCCTGACCGGAGGACAGTGGCACCATGTCGTACGAAGCCTTGATCACGACCAGGTTCACCGCGGAGAGCACGGCCCTGGATGTCGTCGACGGCGTGCGGCTGGACGGTGTGCGTGCGCTGGTCACAGGGGCGTCGTCCGGCCTCGGGGTGGAGACCGCTCGGGCGCTGGTGGTCGCCGGAGCGCAGGTCACCCTCGCGGTGCGCGATCTGGCCAAGGGGCGTCAGGTCGCGCAGGAGATTGACCGGACGGTTGGTGCGCGCACGCCTGCGGTCCTCGAGCTCGACCTCGCCTCCCGGACGAGCGTGCAGCGGCTGGTCGAGGAGTGGCGGGGACCGCTGCACATCTTGATCGACAACGCCGGCGTCGTGACGAGCGGCCTGGAACGGACCACGGAGGGGTGGGAGCTGCAGTTCGCCACCAACCACCTGGGCCACGTCGCGCTGACCACCGGTCTGAGCCGAGCCCTGGCGGAGGGAGCCGCCGACCGCGGTGAGGCGCGGGTCGTGGCGTTGAGCTCCGGGGCTCACATGCGGTCGCCGGTCGTGTTCGAGGACATCCAGTTCCATGCGCGCGACTACGACCCGCAGCTTGCATACGCACAGTCGAAGACCGCCAACGTGCTCTTCGCCGTCGAGGCCACGCGCCGCTGGTCGGGCGAAGGCATCGTCGCGAATGCGGTCAACCCGGGCGGCGTGCGCACCGGACTGCAGCGCAACTTCTCCCTCAAGCAACGTCAATCCCTCGACGCCGCGGAAGAGGCGGGGGTTTTCACGTACAAGACCACCCAGCAGGGCGCGGGGCCCCCCCAGGGGGGCCCCCGGGCCCCCCCCGGGGGTGGGCCCCCACCCCGCGACC
>CALMAR010000185.1 GCA_937859855.1 uncultured Kineosporia sp. | reverse complement strand
CACTTGCTCTGATCCCAACGCCAGCCGCGGCTGATTCCGAACGCGCCTCTCTGACCTATGTGCGGGGAAATCCGACCCTGCTTGGGGCAATGCTGCCGACCCCACAGGCCCATGACGCCCAGGCCGCCAAGACGCCTGGACAGATCGCCGCCATGCGGAGCAGAGGGCCTGGCGTGCGCAACCTCAACGAGACGGTGGTCAACGAACTGCTTCCCACGCCTACTGCCGTGCCCTACGGCAACAACCAGAGCCCAAGCGCGGGGGCCGCGGTGCGTCCGTCGCTGGATTCTCTGGCCCCGATGCTCCTGCCGACCCCGGTCGCCACCGACGCGAACGGTGCCCGGAACGAAACTTCAGGCCGCGCCGACGGTTCCGCCCATCACTCCGGCACAACCCTCGGCGATGTCGCGTACGCCGACCGATGGGGCGAGTACGCGCCCGCCGTGCACCGCTGGGAAACCCTCATCGGCCGGCCGACACCTGACCCGACCGAACCTGGCCGCAACGGTGGCCGACGTCTCTCACCCCGGTTCGTGGAATGGCTGATGGGCCTCAACGACGGGCACGTCTGCGACATCCCAGGCGTCACTCGAAACGACCAGCTGCGGATGCTCGGCAACGCAGTCGTTCCGCAACAGGCCGCCGCAGCCATCGCCTACCTACTCCCCCATGCGGAGGTCGCACGCCCGCTGCGACCTCCCCGCGAATTGCAAAGGCAGAGCGAGACGTAAGGCGCGGCCAGCGGAAACGGTGACCAAAACCCCCCTCCACAGGAGCACGACGATGAGCCAGCAACCGCAGGTGAGCTACCACGCTCACGCCAGGAGATTCCTCGCCACGGACCGGCTCGCCGAACTCGAAGGCCACACCTACAACCGCGCCTACTGGATCCTGATCGCCCGCCAGCACGGCGTCAGCTACACGGAGATCGACCAGATCCTAGGCATGTCGCTGCGGGACCTGTACCGGCTCGCGGGACGGCCAGACCCGGCGCCGGGCCCGTGGTGGCGACGGCTCCTCGACGCCGTCCGGAAGGCCGCCTGATGTCCCGGATCCGATCCCTGAAACCCGAATTCTGGACAGACCGGAAAGTGGTCGGCATCGAAAACCCATGGGCCAGATTGCTGTTCATGGGAATGTGGAATTTCGCGATGTGCGACCTCGGGCACCTCGAAGACGACGCACTGGCACTGAAATTGCGGATCCTCCCCGCCGAAAATGTGGACGCCGACGAACTCCTTACCGATGTTCTGAAGTCGGAGATGGTGATCCGCGAGCAGCTCGCCGATGGGACGTCGTACCTGGTCATCCCGTCTTTCGGACGGCACCAGAAGGCGGACACTCGCTGGAACTCCCGCTGCCCCACCTGCTCACGCCTCAACCCGTCCAACCTCCCAGAAACTCAGCCGAGTTCCGGGGAGTCTGCGGGAGAAAAAGTGAACTCGCCCCAGGAGAGGTTAGGAGAGGAGAGGAGAGTAAAGAACTCTTCGTCGAATTCTGCTGACGCAGAACCCGACCCAGACGATCCAGGCCACCGGCCGGACGTCGAGCGTCTCTGCCAACTGCTCCTGGACCTCATGGCCAGCAACGGCTCCCGGAAGCGGTACATCACAAAGGCGTGGCGCAGGGAAGCCCGGCTGCTCCTGGACCGAGACGGGATCTCGATCGGCCTCGCCGAGCACGTGCTCCGCTGGGCCCTCAATGACCCGTTCTGGAAATCGAACATCGAGTCCATGCCGAAGTTCCGGGAGAAGTTCGACCAGCTGCGGCTCAAGCGGAAACAGGAGCACGACCAGGCCACAGGTCAGCCATCGAAGCCCACCCGGCATGTCGACGCCCGGGCACCGCAGAACGTGCCCGCTCCGGCGTTCGACCCCTACGCCGAGAGGAGCGCTACGCGATGAGCAGCGATACCCCGCCGCCCGAGGACACGGAGATGCCGGATGAGGACCTCGGTTACGGGCCGCCGGACGAGATCGAGCTGGCTGAGCGGGCCGTCCTCGGCGATGTCGTCGTCAACCCGCACGCCGTCCGGGAACTCGCCGGGATCATCTCCCCATCCGATTTCCGGGACATCCGGCTGGGCCAGCTGTACGGGCTGATCGTCGGCATGGTCGCTGCTGGCGGCCCCGAGACGGTCACCGCACCAACGGTCATCCACGAGGTCGGCCGCCGGAAAGCTGAACAGCTGGCGAGCCCGAAGGACGCGACCCGCCGGCATGCCGCGCTCTGGCTGAAGCCCGCCGAGGTGGTCCTCCTAGTCGGCGGCGTCCACTCCGGTTTCCCGACCCCACACGCCCGGATGATCCGGGAAGCCTCGGTGCTGCGGCATCTCGCCGCTCACGGCCGCCGCCTAACCCAACTCGCCGAAGGAGACACCCGGGCGGGAGAACTCGCAGCCTGGAACGCTGAGCAGTCGAAAGCGATCCGGGACGGCTCGATCACCACCGGGTTGCAGGCCCGGCTCCTGGCCGACGTGTTCGCCGACGCCGACGACGGCTACGACTGGCTGATCCCTGGCCTCCTCGAGCGGGCTGACCGGCTCGTCTACACCGGCGCCGAGGGAGCCGGGAAGTCAACGTTCGGCAGGCAGATGGCTCTGTGTGCGGCCGCCGGCATGCACCCATTCCAGAACCGCCGGTTCGAACCGCTGGACGTGCTGGTGATTGATGCGGAGAACTCGGAGAAGCAGTGGCGGCGGCAGGCCCGCGGGATCGCGGTCGCGGTCAGGCAGATCGCCGGGGTTGAGCCGGCTCAGCGGGTGCATTTGGTGTGCCGGGGCCGGATGGATGTCACCACCCCGCAAGGGATCGGCGCCGTCCATCAGCTGCTTGACGAGCATCAGCCGCGGCTCCTGCTGATCGGGCCGCTGTACAAGCTGGTCCCCCGGGCGATCACCAACGACGACGACGCCACACCGGTGCTGGCGGCTCTGGATTCGCTGCGGGAACGCACGGATAGGCCTGCGCTGATGATGGAGGCGCACGCCGGTCACGCGCTGGGCCGGGGCGGGGAGCGGGATTACCGGCCCCGCGGTTCGGCGGCGTTGCTGGGCTGGCCGGAGTTCGGCTTCGGCTTCGCACCCGATCATGAGGATCCCGCGCGGGTGCAGGTGATCCGGTGGCGCGGTGACCGGGAGGAACGGGACTGGCCGCTGGCGCTGCGCCGGGGTGGCCGGTTGCCGTGGACGAACGACGCGATCCCTCCAGGCGAGGAAGACCGGGCACCGGTCACGTACCTCGACCAGTCACAGCCCCGGGACACCCTCCTGGACGAGCCTGCGTGACGAACAGACCTACACAAGAACGGAGCACCATGCGCATCTACCTCGCAGCCCGCTATTCCAAGCATGACGAAATGCAAGGTGTCCGCGACGTTCTGGAGGGCACGCTCGGCCATGAGGTCACGTCTCGGTGGATCGACTGCCACACCGACGTCGTCGGCGACTTCACCAGCTCGTTCACCCACGAGTTCCTGAACGCCCATCCTGAGAAGTGCGCCCCCCTCGGGCAGCACGACCTTGACGACATAGACCGGGCCGACACGGTGATCTCGTTCACCTACCCGCCCGGCGAGGATGGCGGAAAGGGGGGCAGGCATGTCGAATTCGGCTACGGACTTGCACTGGGCAAGCGGATGATCCTCGTCGGCCCACGCCAGCATGTGTTCCACACGCTGCAGGCCGTCGAGTGGTTCCCGGACTGGCCCCGCCTGGTGATGGGTCTGTCCTGTCATGCCTGAACCGGCCCGCGTGGGTGTCTGCGGGTTCGGCAGGTGCGGTTCCAGCATGGTCATGCGGATGCTCGCCGCCGGAGGCATCCCCTCAGCGTCAGGCGCAGCACCCGGATCCGGCGAGCATCCCCGACTGGTCGATGCGATCAAGGCGGCTACGCCAGGGACAGCGGTCAAGCTGCTGGACCTCAAGCTGGCCGTCGAGCAAGGGGAAGCCCCGCCCCTCGGGGGGGCGTGGAACCTGATCTGGCTTGACCGTGACCCCCGATGGCAGGCCGAGTCTTTCCGGAAGTTCATACGGTGGGCGGCCGGGGTCCGCCTGAGCGTCCGCGAGACGCGGGTGTTCCGGGAGCATCTGATCCGTGATCGGGATCCTTCCGTAGGATGGCTTCGAGGGCTCGGGCATCCGCTTATGACCCTGCGATACGAGGACATCCTCACGGCCCCGGCGGACAGCGCTGCCAAGCTCGCCACGTTCCTTCCTTGGACGGAGCTGGATCATTCGGCGATGGCAGCCGTCGTTCACAACAGGAAGCCACAGACGCGCCCTGACATGGCATGTGAGGAAGGCCATACCGAGCGGCTCGACACGGACCGATCTGACTCCCGAGCCGTCCTACCCTGACCGGGTGCCCGCCCCGACCGAGCCGCCTGTCCGGCCACCGGGCGTCCCCGACGAGCTCAACCTCGGCGCGCGGATCCTTGACCGCCGTACCGTCCCTGGTGACCCGCAGGACGGCCTGTCTTGGCCGGGCGTGTGGTGG
>CALMAR010000184.1 GCA_937859855.1 uncultured Kineosporia sp. | reverse complement strand
AGGTCATGAGCGCCAGCGTCAAGCCCCGGCTTGCTGGCCGGCAACCCTCCTCCGCGGCGGGGTGCCCCGGGTGATGACCTGGCCTGCAACTCACCCGGGTTGCAGGCAAGCGCGGTCGATCCACGGCCGGCGCGTCCTCATTGGCTGCAGGCAAGACCTGCGGGGCGCGATCGTGCGCTCCTCGAACTGTGGAGGAAGACAACCATGACCACGGGATGGTCCTTCGAAACCCGGCAGATCCACGCCGGTCAGACCCCGGATCCAACCACTGGCGCTCGTGCGCTGCCGATCTTTCAGACCACGTCCTATGTGTTCCGGGACACCGATCACGCGGCGGCGCTGTTCGGGCTGCAGGAGTTCGGCAATATCTACACCCGGCTCAACAACCCGACCACCGATGTGGTCGAACAGCGACTGGCCAGCCTGGAGGGTGGCGTCGGCGCGCTCATGGTCGCCAGCGGCCAGGCCGCCGAGACGCTGGCACTGCTGAATGTCGCCGAGGCCGGTGACCACATCGTGTCCAGCCCGAGCCTGTACGGCGGCACCTACAACCTGTTCCACTACACCCTCCCGAAGCTCGGTGTGCAGGTCAGCTTCGTCGAGGACCCGGACGACCTGCAGTCCTGGCGTGCTGCCGCCCGGCCCAACACCAAGGCATTCTTCGGGGAGACCATCTCCAACCCCAAGCAGGACATCCTCGACATCGAAGGCGTGGCCGGGGTCGCCCACGAGCTGGGCGTTCCGCTGATCCTGGACAACACGGTGGCCACGCCCTACCTGATCAGGCCGCTGGAGTGGGGTGCGGACGTCGTGGTGCACTCGGCCACCAAGTATCTCGGCGGCCACGGATCGGCGATCGCTGGCGTGATCGTGGACGGCGGGACCTTCGACTACGCGGCTCAGCCCGAGCGGTTCCCCGGCTTCAACCAGCCCGACCCCAGCTACCACGGCCTGGTCTACGGCCGTGATCTCGGCGTCGGCAGCCCGCTGGGCGCCAACCTCTCCTACATCCTCAAAGCCCGGGTCCAGTTGATCAGGGACCTGGGTCCGGCCGTCTCACCGTTCAACTCGTTCCTGATCGCCCAGGGCCTGGAAACGCTCAGCCTGCGGATCGAGCGGCACGTCCAGAACGCGCAGGCGGTGGCCGAATGGCTGGACGCCCGCGACGAGGTCGAATCGGTCAGCTATGCCGGGCTACCCAGCAGCCGATGGTACGAACTGGGCCGCAAGTACGCGCCGAACGGTGCAGGCGCTGTGCTGGCCTTCGAGATCCAGGGCGGGGCCGAGGCGGGCAAGCGCTTCGTCGATGCCCTGGAACTGCACAGCCTGGTCGCGAACATCGGCGATGTGCGCAGCTTGGTGATCCATCCGGCCAGTACCACCCACAGCCAGCTCACGCCGCAGGAGCAGGCGGCGACCGGCGTCACCCCGGGTCTGGTCAGGCTTTCGGTCGGGCTGGAGAACATCACCGACATCCTGGCTGACCTGGAGGCTGGGTTCCGGGCCGCGAAGGCCAGCTAGTGACCGCCGCATCGCCCGAATCGGTTCCCGGACCCGCCTTGCCCCCAGTCACCGGGGCTTGGCGGCCCGGGGACGATCCGGGCCGGCGGCAGTTCGCCGACCTGGGCAATCTCAGCCTGGAGCGCGGGGGCGTTCTCGGGCCGATCCGGATGGCCTACGAGACCTGGGGCCGGTTGGCACCAGATCGCGGCAACGCCGTCCTGATCGAACACGCGCTGACCGGCGACAGTCACGTCAGCGGCCCGGCTGAACCCGGCCACCTCACCTCGGGTTGGTGGGACGAGCTGGTCGGCCCAGGGCGGCCGCTGGACACCGAGCGCTGGTTCGTGGTCGCGGCCAACGTGCTGGGGGGCTGTCAGGGGACCACCGGACCATCCAGTGCCGCCGCCGATGGCCGCCCCTACGGCAGCCGGTTCCCGTACCTGACCGTGCGTGATCAGGTCGAGGCCGAACGGCTGCTGGCCGATCAGCTCGGCCTGGACCGGTGGGCCCTGGTCGCGGGCGGCTCAATGGGAGGGATGCGGGCGCTGGAATGGGCGGTCGGTCATCCGCAGCGAGTGGACCGACTGTTCCTGGTGGCCACCACCGCTGCCGCCACTGGTGACCAGATCGCTTGGTCCGCCGGGCAACTGGCGGCCATCCGGGGCGACGCCGGCTTCCGTGACGGCGACTACTACGACGCGCATCGCGGCCAAGGGCCGCACCTGGGTCTGGGGATCGCACGCCGGATCGCTCACGCCACTTATCGGTCCGAGGCCGAGCTCAACCTGCGCTTCGGCCGCAGGGCCCAGCCCGGCGAGGACCCGCTGGGTGGCCACGGCCGGTGGGCGGTCGAGTCCTATCTGGACCACCATGCGGACAAGCTGGTGAATCGCTTCGACGCCAACTCCTACCTGGTGCTGACCGAGGCGATGAACTCGCACGACGTCGGCCGTGGCCGCGGCGGCACCTCCGCTGCCCTGAGCCGGGTCCGCGCCAAGACCCTTGTCTCGGCCATAGATTCAGACCGGCTGTACACACCGCCGCAGAACGCCGAACTGGCCGCCGCCATCCCCGGATGCCCCCCGGTGCGAATGATCCCCTCGCCGTACGGGCACGACGGCTTCCTGATCGAGAGCGGCGAGGTGGGCAAGATCGTGGAGGAACTGCTCAGCGAGTGAACGGCCGCCACGAGTGGCTCCCGGCTGTTCGCAGCGATACCAGGGCTATCCGGTAGTGGCCGTTCGCAGCGCCGACCAGATATCCGGCTGGAGTGACTCCCACGTACTGGCCAGGCCGGAGTGCAGGGGCAGGCCGGTGACCCGGCTCAGGCCCACCCAGGCCAGCTCGTCACTCTCCTCGTTGGGTGGTCCCACCCGCAGCCCGTGCCGGGCCAGTGCGATCGCGTAGGTGTAGGTCCAGTTCACGTGATCCGCGCCCAGCACCGTGGTCAGCACGGTGACCTGACTGGCCTGGACCCCGGCCTCCTCGGCAGCTTCACGCAGGGCTGCTTGGGTGATGGTTTCGTGGCTGTCCCGGGCGCCACCGGGTAACCCCCAGCGGCCGCCCTCGTGCGTCCACCCGGCCCGCAGTTGCAGCAGCACCTCCGGCTCGGTGAGCCTGCGGATCAGAAGCAGGCCCGCGGCACCGAACAGGCCCCAATGCCGGTGACCGAACGGGCATTCCACCCATCCGTTGCCGTCGCCCGGGGCCATGACTCCACCGTAGATGGTCGATGTGGCGGACCGGCCCGCCCAGGGCAGCGGGCTGGCTGGGTGGCTGGTGTCCGTATGACTGCGGACGCCGATGGGGCTGCGGGTACCCGCAGGGCCGCCGGTGGGATAGCGTCCGGCCGCAGGAGGTGTACATGACTGTCCTGGTCGGATTTGCACCCACACCGGAAGGCCGGGCGGCAGTACGCCGGGCGCTGACCGAGTGCGGGCTGCGCCGGGCTCAGCTGGTGCTGGTCAGTTCCGAGCGGGCCGGCGCTGACCCCGTCGAGGCCGCGGCCCTGGAGCGGGAGATCGCCAGTGCGTGCGCCGAACTCAGCATCGCCGACCCTGGCCATGAGGTGCGGGTGTTCACCGGATCCGTTGAGCCGGCCGACGACATCCTCGACGTCGCTCAGGAGCGCAACGCCGAGCTGATCGTGATCGGCCTGCGACGGCGGACGCCGGTCGGCAAGCTGATCCTCGGCCAGAGCGCTCAGCGGATCCTGCTCGAAGCCGGTTGCCCGGTAATGGCGGTCAAAGGGAGCTCCGCTTCGGCCCAGCCGTCAGGGCAACCGTCCGCCGAGGCGTCCCGGTGAGCCCAGCCCAGGCCCGGGCCGAGCTGTGCCTGGCGCAGGACCCGGCCGCCGACGCGCTCCTGGCCCGGGACCCGTTCGCGTTGCTGACCGGCATGTTGCTGGACCAGCAGGTGCCGATGGAGAAGGCGTTCTCCGGCCCTCATCTGATCGCTCAGCGGCTGGGTCTGGACCGTCTCGATCCGGCCGTGATCGCAGCCACCGGCACCTCCGCCTTCGAGGCGGTGATGGCCGGGCCGCCGGCCGTGCACCGCTACCCGGCCTCAATGGGTGCCCGGGTTCAGGCTCTGGCCACCGCCGTCTGTGCCCAGTACCAGGGTGATGCGGCGGCGATCTGGAACGATGTGCCCGGCGCCGGGCTGCTACTGAAGCGGTTGCAGGACCTGCCCGGGTTCGGCCCGCAGAAGGCCAAGATCTTCATCGCCCTGCTGGCCAAGCAGCGTGGCGTCCAGCCGGACGGATGGCAGCAGGCGGCGGGAGACTACGGGCTGACCGGATACCGGTCGGTGGCCGACGTGGTTGACAGTGAATCCCTGCTCAAGGTCCGGGAGACCAAGAAGGCGGCCAAGGCGGCCCGGCTCTGAGTCAGCCGAACCGCTGGTAGCCGGCCGGTCAGGCTGGTCACGCTGCTCCGGCTGGGAGTGACCAGGTGATGCAGATCAGTCCGATGATGCGCCGGATGCGCCGGCTTGGCGTGCAACAATGAACAGTTGACTCACCGGGATTCCTCGTTGGGGAGACGAATCGGGCATCATCTCCGGCCCCGGCGCGTTGAACCATGGGTTCCCACCATCAAGTAGCCGGACCTGCCGTCGGCAGGTCCGCACAGCAGTGCCCCGCGAGCCTGCTGGCTCACGACGAAAGGTAGTCCGTGTCGTCGGTTCCGACCCCCCGGCCGCTCCCCGCTGAACCCTCCGCTGAACCCTCCGCTGAACTGGGCCATCCAGCCCTTCAGGAACTCCTGCGCCATGGCGTCGCCAACGGCAGCGTCGATGCTGCTGCGGTGCGTTCGGCCTGTGAGGCGGCCAGCCTTCCGGTGCAGGCCACCAGCACTGTCCTGGAGATGCTCGGCCAGGCCGGCGTGACCGTCGAGGCGAGCCGGGCCAGTCGCGCCGCAGCCGCCCCGACGGCGTCCAAGCAAGCGGCCTCAGCCCGAGTCAGCCCGGCCAAGAAAGCCGAGTCCGCTGACGCCGAGCCGAAAGCCGCCAAGACGGCCAAGAAGGCGCCGGCCAGGACCGCGAAGACCGCCAGAACCGCAGCCAAGGCGACCCCGGCGGACGAGGGGTCAGCCGCTGGTGCTGACGATCCAGCCAAGGCGAACGAGGTCGGGAGCCTGGACGAGGCGGTCGCCGAGCCGGACGACGCTGAGGCGACCGACCTGGCCGAGGTCGAGATCGATGAGTCCGAACTGGCCGAGATCAGCGTGGACGCCTCCGAGGACGAGCCCGAGGAGAGCACCGGCGAAACGCCCGAGGAGACTCCCGACGCTGCCGACCTGAGCGAAGCGGGCGACGAGGCCAAGCCGGACGCCGACGCAGCGGCCGAGGGCGAGGAGGGCGCCTTCGTCATCAACAACGACGACGACGACGCTCCCGCCCAGCAGGTGGTCACCGCTGGCGCCACGGCTGACCCGATCAAGGACTATCTCAAGCAGATCGGCAAGGTCGCCCTGCTGAACGCCGAGCAGGAGGTCGAGCTGGCCAAGCGGATCGAGGCGGGCCTGTTCGCGGAGGAGCGGCTGAACTCCGGCGAGAAGCTGGAGACCAAGCTCAAGCGCGAGCTGCTGTGGATCGCCGAGGACGGTCGCCGGGCCAAGAACCACCTGCTCGAGGCCAACCTGCGGCTGGTGGTGTCGCTGGCCAAGCGCTACACCGGTCGCGGCATGCAGTTCCTGGACCTGATCCAGGAAGGCAACCTGGGGCTGATCCGCGCGGTCGAGAAGTTCGACTACACCAAGGGCTACAAGTTCTCGACCTACGCCACCTGGTGGATCCGGCAGGCGATCACCCGGGCGATGGCCGACCAGGCCCGGACCATCCGGATCCCCGTGCACATGGTCGAGGTGATCAACAAGCTGGCCCGGGTGCAGCGGCAGATGCTCCAGGACCTGGGCCGCGAGCCCACCCCTGAGGAACTCGCCAAAGAACTCGACATGACCCCGGAGAAGGTCATCGAGGTGCAGAAGTACGGCCGGGAGCCGATCTCGCTGCACACTCCGCTGGGCGAGGACGGCGACAGCGAGTTCGGTGATCTGATCGAGGACTCCGAAGCGGTTGTGCCGGCCGACGCGGTCAGCTTCACCCTGCTCCAGGAGCAGCTGCACTCGGTGCTGGACACGCTCTCCGAGCGTGAAGCCGGGGTGGTATCGATGCGGTTCGGCCTGACCGACGGCCAGCCCAAGACCCTGGACGAGATCGGCAAGGTGTACGGCGTCACCCGTGAGCGGATCCGGCAGATCGAGAGCAAGACGATGTCGAAGCTGCGCCACCCGAGCCGCTCGCAGGTCCTGCGCGACTACTTGGACTGAGCGCGGGCACGTTCATCACGGCAAGCGAGAAGGCCCGCTCCGGTGGTATCCGGTGCGGGCCTCTGGCTTGCCTTCGACTCAAGGTCAAGATTCGCCGTCCGGCGCGGTGGCCGGGACATCGTTGAGCTTGGCGGTCTCGTCCTCGATCCGGGCGTCGGCTGCGATCAAGGCATCCTCATGGGCCCGGCCGTGATGGGCGCAGAACAACAGTTCGCCGCCGCCGGGCAGGGTGACCCGCAGATAGGCCCGGGCACCGCACCGGTCGCAGCGGTCGGCCGCGGACAGGATGTGCGGGGCGATAGCGGCTGTCATCTAGGACCTCCTCCAAGGCCGGGCATTCGGTCTGGACCGCCGGGCTACTCACCCGCCAGACCAGACATCGCTGACACTGTCGCCAACAGTCAAGCAGGGATGGCGCTTCCCCGCTCCGCCGTATTCGCCCGTTCGCTCTGCGCGTAGCCGAGGCTGGCCGGGCCTGCGGGAGTGCGGCGCGCCGGACCAGAGGGGGCCTGAGCGGCGGGTAATCTGCCGGGAAGTCCCGATTCACCAGACCCTTCAACCGGCATCATCGCCTCGATCCGGCGATCGCATTCAGGAGGTCAGAGCGTGGCCGTGCAACCCACGCAGCTGCGGGCTCCCCGCGCCCGCACGGGTGGCAGCTCCGACTACACGGCCCGGCACCTGTCCGTACTGGAGGGTCTGGAGGCGGTCCGCAAACGACCCGGCATGTACATCGGCACCACCGGCTCACCGGGGCTGATGCACTGCCTGTGGGAGATCATCGACAACGCCGTGGACGAGGCGCTGGCCGGGTTCTGCCACCACATCCGGGTGGTGCTGCGGATGGACGGTTCGGTCGAGGTGCTCGACGACGGCCGCGGCATTCCGGTCGACCTGGAACCGAAGACCGGTTTGTCCGGGGTCGAGGTGGTCTTCACCAAGCTGCACGCCGGAGGCAAGTTCGGCAGTGGCTCATACGCGGCGTCCGGCGGCCTGCACGGTGTGGGCGCCAGCGTGGTCAACGCCCTGTCCGCCAGGCTGGACGTCGAAGTGGATCGCGGCGGCAGTGTGCACGCGATGAGTTTCCGCCGGGGCGAGCCCGGTGTCTTCCTCGACGCGGGAGGCCCGAAGGATCCGGAGCACGCGTTCAAGCCGTTCATCGACGGGTCGGAACTGAGGATCACCGGCAAAGTGCGCCGCGGGGTCACCGGCACCCGGGTCCGGTACTGGGCCGACCGGCAGATCTTCCTCAAGGACGCCGCGTTCTCCTACGACGATCTGGTGGCCCGGGCCCGGCAGACCACCTATCTGCTGCCGGGGCTGGAGATCGTGCTCCGGGACGAACGGAGGCTGCCCGGTACCCCCGGCGCCAGCGGGCCGGTGGAAGAGCGGTTCGTGCACGAGGGCGGCATCACCGAGTTCGCCGACTTCCTGGCCACTGACCCGGCCGTGACCGGCATCTGGCGGCTGGAGGGCACCGGGCACTTCACCGAGACAGTGCCGGTGCTGGACAGCCACGGGCACATGACTCCGCAGGAGGTGCAGCGCGAATGCGGCGTGGACGTCGCGCTGCGCTGGGGCACCGGCTACGACACCGACGTCCGATCGTTCGTCAACATCATCTCCACTCCCAAGGGCGGCACCCATCTGGCCGGATTCGAGGCCGCCGTCACCAAGGCCTTCCGCCAGGTCGTCACCGAGAACGCGCGCCGCCTCAAGTTCAACTTGAAGGACGACAAGCTGGAGAAGGACGACGTGCTGGAGGGCCTGACCGCCATCGTCACTGTGCGGCTGGCCGAGCCCCAGTTCGAGGGTCAGACCAAGGAGGTGCTCGGTACGGCCGCCGTCCGCGGAATCGTCGCCCGGGTGGTTGAGCGGGAACTCACCGCCAAGCTGACCTCGGGTCAGCGGGTGGAAAAGGCGCAGTCGGCGCTGCTGCTGGACAAGGTCGTCGGCGCAATGCGCACCCGGGTCACCGCCCGGTTGCACAAGGAGACCCAGCGCCGCAAGACCGCCCTTGAAACCTCCTCTCTGCCAGCCAAACTCAAGGACTGCCGGAGCGAGGACGTGGAGCGCTCGGAGTTGTTCATCGTGGAGGGCGACTCCGCGCTGGGCACGGCCAAAGAGGCGCGCAATTCCGAGTTCCAGGCCATCCTGCCGATCCGGGGCAAGATCCTGAACGTGCAGAAGGCCTCCATCGCGGACATGCTGAAGAACGCTGAGTGCGGTTCGATCATCCAGGTGATCGGCGCCGGATCGGGCCGCACCTTCGACCTGGCCGCCGCCCGGTACGGCAAGATCATCCTGATGACGGACGCCGACGTGGACGGCGCCCACATCCGCACCCTGCTGCTCACCCTGTTCTTCCGGTACATGCGCTCGCTGGTCGAGTCCGGCCGGGTGTATGCCGCCGTGCCGCCGCTGCACCGGATCGAAGTGGTCAACCCGGGCTCCAAGTCCAACGAGATCATGTACACCTACAACGACGCTGAGCTGCACCGGATACTGGGCCAGCTGGAGAAGCGCAACCGCCGGTACAAGGAGCCGATCCAGCGCTACAAGGGCCTGGGCGAGATGGACGCCGACCAGCTGGCCGAGACCACGATGGACCCGCGCCGCCGTACCCTGCGCCGGGTCCGGATGGCCGATGCCGCTGCCGCGGAGCGGGTGTTCGAGCTGCTGATGGGCAACGACGTGGCCCCGCGCAAGGACTTCATCGTGGACGGAGCCGCCGCCCTGGACCGCGAGCGGATCGACGTCTGAACTGTGGCTGATGTCGCGGGGCAGCTGCCGCCGGGCATCCCGGACGCTCCGCAGCTGCACTGGCATCCGCTCAGTCACGACCTGGTCGACACCTGGTTCTGGCTCACGCAGAGGCTGCACCGCGACGGCGAGGAAGGCGAATACCTGGGCCGGGACGACCTGCACGACCTGCTCGCCGCGGACTGGCTGGATCTGAGCCGGGACTCCTGGATCGGGCTGGATTCCGAGGGCCGGGCCCGCGCCTATGGCCTGGTCGATCTGCGTCCGGGGGACCGGAGCCTGCTGCGCGTGCTCACCCACGGCGGCGTGCATCCGGACTGGCGCGGACGCGGGATCGGACGGGCTC
>CALMAR010000183.1 GCA_937859855.1 uncultured Kineosporia sp. | reverse complement strand
ACCTCCGGCCCGGACCCCCACCGGCCGCGCCAACGGTTGGCAGGGTGAACGGTTGGCAGGGTGCAACGTCGGCGGGAATGTCAAAGGTCATGTGCGTGGTGCCCGACGTCCGTGCGGGCCCACGCGAGACCGAGCACGCGGCCAGGTAAGGCGACGCACGAGGCCATATCACCTCAGGTGCCGCGGCTCGCCTTTAGGTACCACGCCCGGTCTCCCCGTCCAGCCCCGATCACCACGGGTGGGCGGTCCTGGGATGTGCTCCCCGCACATGCGCGCTGGCAGCTCCCACGATTCCGGGCCTTGACGGCCAGCCTCCCCGGGCGAGGTACCCCGCGCAAGCGGCGTCACGCACCGGTACGAACGGCCCATCAAGCGTCTGGGCATTAAGAGTTCGCTCCACAAGCTGCGCCATTACAACGCCACCGAGCTATTCGCCGCCGGAATCGACGTCCGGACCGTCGCTGGCCGCCTCGGTCATGGCGGGGCGGCTCGACAACCCTCAGGTCTATGCCGCCTGGGTCAGCGACGCCGACCAACGAGCTGCGGCATCGCTCGCGCGCCGCCTACCTCCGCGACCGCAGGTCGAGAAATGATCAAGGTCAACGAAACCGGCGAGCGTGGCCGGGCTTAAGTCTTTTCCTCGTCGAAGTCGTACTCGCCGCGGAGTACCTGCCGAACAGGATCACCACTCTTTACGTATGATTCTTCCTCGTCGAGATCGTCTTCCGCCATGCTTTCAGAAGTGCGAAGTGTCTCAGTTCTTCGACTGGGCGGGCGCGGGAGCGGAGGTCCGATGCACGCGGTCATAGGCATCTGCCAGATGGAGCAAGGCCTCCGAGAACGCCGGATGTCTCGACCGGAAGCTCCGCCCGAGAGCGGAGGCTCAGGCGTGGAATCAAACGTGGTGCTAAGTGAGGTCATCTACGGCAACTCTAGGTACCTGGCGACGGGAACTGCGCGAACGTAGACGCACATAGAAGGCGGCGTGCCGGTGTCCGCTTGCTTCCTAAACCGTGTGTCGGAGGTTCAATTCCTCTTGGGGGCACCACCCTCAACTGCGGATTACCTGCCGGTTGTCCTCTCCTTCCCGTGATCGGCCTTCCTCCGCCTGCTGCGGGTCCTCAGGTGGGTCACTACGTTCTGCGGGGCCGGGACGGCGATGCGCGCGGCAATCTGGCCGAACTGCTCGCGGGTCCGCTCGGCGGATACGTGCAGCTGATGGTCGCGGGTCACCTCGCCCACCGTGTGCCCAGTCAGGTGGACGACGTCCATGCGCCGCCGGCGCCGCCGGCGGCTTGTCTGCACGAGGCGTGACTGCGAACTTGTTCGTAGCGAACATGTTCGCTACGCTAGTGCCATGCCATCGGGAGTTCGAAGTCGACGAGAGCGGCCGGCCAAGCCTGCGTTGTCTCGGGCGTGGATCGTCGCGGAGACGATCGACATCGTGCGTGCTGAGGGTCTCGACAAGGTCACGATGCGTCGGGTTGCTCAGGCTTTGGATACCGGACCGGCGTCGCTGTACGTCTACGTCGCGAACACTGCCGAGTTGCACGCCGCCGTGCTGGATGAGCTGATCGGTTCCCTGGAGAACAGTGACAGCGGCGGCGACTGGCGCGCCCGGCTGAAGGCGCTTCTCGGAAGCTACGCGCAGGTGTTGTTCACGTATCCGGGACTGGCTCGTTCGGCGCTGGTGCTGAGGCCTACGGGCACCAACGCCGTCCGGCTCTACGACCGGATCCTCGAGCTGCTACTAGAAGGTGGGATCGCGTCGGAGCGAGCCGCCTGGGGCCTCGATCTGCTGATGGCCTACGTCACGGCCGACGCAGCCGAGCACAGTGCCCCGACGCCCTCCGACGTCCATGCCCCTGCTGACCCGGAGGCCGAGATGGATGCGCTGACTCGTGCACTGAAAGGCGCCGATCAAGGTGACGCCCCGCACGTTGCGGCGCACGTGGAGGACCTGCTGTCCGGTACCCCGGCGCAGCGCGTGGCCTGGGCGCTCGACGTCCTGCTGACCGGGATCGCCGCCACCCCCACGCCGCCACACGTCACCTGAGACATGCCGGCCGGCACCTGAGGCCATCCCGACGCCGCGACGTCATCGCGTGAATCACGCGCAATCACTTCAGCAGCAAGGAGATACAGCCATGTCCACGCATTACCCGATCGCGATCATCGGCGCCGGCCTCGGCGGCCTGGTCACTGCCAGGGTCCTGCACACCAGAGGCATCGAGTCGGCCATCTTCGAGCTGGAGTCCAGCCGCGACACCCGCGTGCAGGGCGGCATGCTGGACATCCACGACTACAACGGCCAGAAGGCGATCCACGCCGCCGACCTGTGGGAGCCGTTCACGGCCATCATCCATCCCGGCGGGGAAGCGATGCGGATCCTCGACCACACCGGCGCCGTCCTCCGCGACGAAGCCGACGACGGCGACCGTCGCCGCCCCGAGGTCGACCGCGGCCAGTTGCGGGACCTGCTCATCGACTCGCTCCCGGAGAGAGCCATCCAGTGGGGTCGCAAGGTGACCGCGGTGCGACCCGACGAGACCGTCGTCGGCCGTCACGTGGTCGAGTTCGCCGACGGCGACACGATCACCGCCGACCTGCTGATCGGAGCCGACGGCGCCTGGTCGAAGGTCCGACCGTTGGTCTCCGACGCCTGGCCCAGCTACACCGGCGTCTCCTTCGTGGAGGCCGACTTGTTCGACGCGGCCGAGAAGCATCCTGCCGAGGCCGACGCCATGGGCGAGGGCATGCTGTTCGCCTTCCGCGGCAACACCGGCTTCTTCGGCCACCGCGAGACCGACGGCAGCCTGCACGCCTACCTCGGGTTCCGGGTTCCCGAGAACTGGATCGACACCGTCGATTTCACCGACCCCCCCGGAGCCAAGAAGACCGTCCTGGACCTGCTCGACGGATGGAGCGACGCCCTTCGCGGCCTGATCGCCAACGCCGACACCCCGCTGACCCCTCGCCGGATCAACGCCCTGCCCGTCGGGCACTCGTGGGACCGCGTCCCCGGAGTCACCCTGCTCGGCGATGCGGCGCACCTGATGTCACCCTTCGCCGGCGAGGGCGCCATCCTGGCCATGTATGACGGCGCCCAGCTCGCTCTCGCGATCGCCGAGCACCTCGGCGATACCGAAACCGCGCTGACCACCTACGAAGCTGACCTCTTTCCCCGCTCCAGCGAAGTGGCCGCCGAGACGGCCAACAGCCTGGACATGCTCTTCAGCGACAACTCCCCCCAAGGCCTGGTCGACATGTTCGGCGACATCGACGCCCAGATCGCCGCCCAGCTGACTGCCCAGACCGCCGAGGCGCAGCAGGAGGAGACAGCATGACCACGGCACGCGTGGACCCGACCGCCCTGGCCGGGCAGAAGGGGCCGAACATCGCCGTCATCGTTGCCAGCACCCGTCCAGGCCGCAAAGGCGAAGCCGTCGCCAGATGGGTCCTCGAGCAGGCCTCGACCCGCAGCGACGCCACCTTCGACCTGATCGACCTGGCCGAGGTGGACCTGCCCGCCCTCGACGAACCGGTACCACCCGCACGCGGCCACTACACCCAGCCCCATACCCTCAGCTGGGCTCGGACCGTCGCCTCCTACGACGGCTACATATTCGTCACCCCCGAGTACAACCACGGCTACCCCGGCAGCCTGAAAAACGCACTGGACCGCGTCTACGGCGAGTGGAACAACAAGGCCGCCGGCTTCGTCTCCTACGGCGTCGACGGCGGTATCCGGGCCGTCGAACAACTCCGCCAGGTCATGGCCACCCTCAAGATCGCCGACGTCGGGCCCTACGTCGCTCTGAACGTCTTCACCGACTTCACCCAGATGCGCGACTTCACCCCACGAGACCAGCAGCCATCCGCGCTTCAGGCTCTCATCGACGACGTCGTCGCCTGGTCCACAGCCCTCATGCCCCTCCGTGCCCAGGTCGCCGCGTCTCCCGCCTGAACGATCATCTCTTGCCCACACCGACACGGAGGGTCTGCCACGCGCGGCGATGGTGCGGAACCACGTGTCCGACAAGGTTTTCGCCGTGGTCGACAGGCTGCGCGAGATCGGCGACGAGGTGGCACAACTGAGGAAGGTCAGCGCCTGAAACCCAGCGCCCGGGACACCCCGCCGGCGGCGGCCAGCACGGCGGGCACGTACGGCTGCACCC
>CALMAR010000182.1 GCA_937859855.1 uncultured Kineosporia sp. | reverse complement strand
GTCCGGGAGAGCCGGCGCGACGAGGTCTCCGGCGTCCGCGGCTCGACCCGGCTGGAGGCCAAGAAGCAGCGCCGCCGCGAAGGCCGCGAGGCCGGGCGCAAGCGCACCATTCTGACCGAGGCCGAGTTCCTGACCCGCCGGGAGAGCGTGGATCGCAGGATGGTGGTCCGCGAGCGCGAGGGCCGGACCCAGATCGGGGTGCTGGAGGACGGCGTCCTGGTCGAGCACTACGTCGCCCGCAAGACCCAGAACTCGATGGTCGGCAACGTCTACCTCGGCCGGGTGCAGAACGTGCTGCCCAGCATGGAGGCGGCCTTCGTCGACATCGGCAAGGGCCGCAACGCGGTGCTCTATGCCGGTGAGGTGAATTGGGATGCGGCCGGTCTGGACGGCGGCCAGCCGCGCCGGATCGAGCATGCGCTGACCGCCGGTGAATCGGTGCTGGTGCAGGTCACCAAGGATCCGATTGGCCACAAGGGCGCCCGGCTGACCAGCCAGATCTCGATGCCCGGCCGCTACCTGGTGTTCGTGCCGGGCGGGTCGATGACCGGCATCAGCCGCAAGCTGCCCGACACCGAGCGCAGCCGGCTGAAGAAGATCCTGCGGGAGATCGTCCCCGAGGAAGCGGGCGTGATCGTGCGCACCGCTGCCGAGGGAGCCAGCGACGGCGAACTGGAACGGGACGTCGCCCGGCTGCAGGCGCAGTGGGAGGACATCCAGAAGAAGAAGGACACGGTCAGCGCGCCCAGCCTGCTCTACGGTGAGCCGGACCTGGCCATCCGCGTCGTCCGCGACATCTTCAATGAGGACTTCGGCCAGCTGATCGTGTCCGGCGACGACACCTGGGACACCCTGCAGAGCTACGTCGGCCACGTCGCACCGGATCTGGCCTCCCGGCTGCAGCACTGGACCTCGGACGACGACGTGTTCGCCGAGTACCGGATCGACGAGCAGCTGGCCAAGGCGCTCGACCGCAAGGTCTGGCTGCCCAGTGGCGGGTCGCTGGTGATCGACCGGACCGAGGCCATGACGGTCATCGACGTCAACACCGGCAAGTTCACCGGTTCTGGCGGGAACCTCGAGGAGACGGTCACCAAGAACAACCTGGAAGCGGCCGAAGAAGTGGTGCGCCAGTTACGGTTGCGCGACATCGGCGGCATCATCGTGGTCGACTTCATCGACATGGTGCTGGAATCCAATCGGGATCTGGTGCTGCGGCGGTTGCTGGAATGCCTGGGCCGCGACCGCACCCGGCACCAGGTCGCCGAGGTCACGTCGCTTGGCCTGGTGCAGATGACTCGCAAGCGGGTGGGCCAGGGTCTGCTCGAGGTGTTCAGCGAGACTTGCGAGCACTGCGGCGGCCGCGGCCTGATCATCCACGACGAGCCGGTGGAGAAGCGGCCGGACTCCGGGAACGGACGCCGCAAGGGCTAGCGCTGCTCACCCGCCCCGGCGGCGGGAATGTCCAGACTCAGATCGCGCACGGTGCGGGTCAGCACCTCGAAACCGCAATCCGCGAGGAACGCCAGGTGGTCCTCCTGGTCCGGCGTGGTGTAGGCCAGCAGCCGGGTGACTCCGCCGAACTGCAGCCAGCGCCGGGCCTGCGACATCAGCCAGCGCCCGGCCTCGCCGGTGGTGAATTCGAGGTTGCCCACATCGGCCAGCCCCTCGCCGCGCACCGAGCGCTCGCCGGACTCCAACCGGCTGTCCACCTCGATCATGCCCACGATCTGGTCACCGGCCATCGCGGTCAGCCGGGTACCGCTGACGCCCAGCGTGCGGAGCAGCCGCAGTTCGCCCCGCTCACTGACCGGCAGATCGCTGACCCGGATGATGTGCACGGTTTCGACTCGCCCGGCGGAGGTGAAACCGGCCCGCTGGTACAGCGAGCGCAGGTGCGGCCACTGCTCGCTGACTCCGTAGGCGCCAGGGGCGGGCAGTCCGCCGTCCACATGGATCGAGCTGGGTTGCCAGCGGTGCAGTTGCGCCAGGCAGGCACCCATCAACCGGTCCGCCGCCAGGGTGGCGTCCGGCCAGAAGGGTGCGTCTGGCCAGAACACCAGCCAGCCGATCTCGCCGCTGCCCCGCAGTGAGGCCGAGACATCCTGATCGGTCCGGAAGCAGCGCAGATGCGCCGCCGCCACCACCCGGTTGCGCTGCTGCGCGACCAGGGTGGCGCGCCGGGCAACCCAGGGGTCGACGATGAACTCGCCCGGCTCCCGTTCCAGGTGCCCGAGCATGGTCGACACTGAGATCGAAACTCCCGGCACCACCGCGGCAACGTGCGCGTTGATCAGATGGGTGACCTGGTCGCGGTCGGTACGGGCGAAGGGCCGGACGATGACGTCGGCGGAATCAGGCACGGCAGGGCCTCCGGCAGAGAAGAAGCAGCAGGGCCCGCTACCGATGCGGTACCAGGACAGCGTAGCCGGTTTGCTCTCCGGCCAGAGGATTCCGTACTCTGGACGGCGGTGCTCCGCGCGCTCGTTACCGGCGCGCGTTGAGGCAGCACCTCTCGATCTGACCGGAGAGTGATTTCACGTGTACGCGATCGTCCGTGCTGGTGGCCGCCAGGAGAAGGTATCCGTCGGCGACGTGCTCGTCGTCGACAAGCTGACCGGCGCGCCCGGCGACAGCGTCGACCTGCGCCCGGTCCTGCTGGTCGATGGCGAGAACGTCACCAGCGCCGTCGACAAGCTGGCGTCCGCCGTGGTCAGCGCCGAGATCGTTGAAGCCACCAAGGGCCCGAAGATCGTGATCCAGAAGTTCAAGAACAAGTCCGGTTACAAGAAGCGCCAGGGGCACCGGCAGAAACTCACCCGGGTGCGCGTGACCAGCATCCAGCCGTAGCCGACAGGCCGAGGAGATCAGCAGAGATGGCACACAAGAAGGGCGCCAGTTCCAGCCGCAACGGCCGTGACTCCAACGCCCAGCGGCTCGGCGTCAAGCGCTTCGGCGGGCAGGTCGTGGCGGCGGGCGAGATCATCGTGCGGCAGCGGGGCACCCACTTCCACCCCGGTGAGAACGTTGGCCGCGGACGGGACGACACCCTGTTCGCGACCGCGGCCGGTGCGGTGGAGTTCGGCACCCGCCGCGGGCGCCGCGTCATCAACATCGTCCCGGCGGGGTAGTAGCCCACCGTAGCTGGCAATGGAGGCGGGGCGGGGTTGGGGGCGCGGGGTGTGGGGGGGGGGTTGTCCTCCGGGGCGCCGGGGGGGGCGGGGCATCGGGAGAAGTTCAAGCCGCTCGGTGGCCCAGACGGCGGCAACGGCGGTGACGGCGGCGATGTCGTCCTGGTGGTCGACCCGCAGACCACCACCCTGCTGGACTTCCACCGTTCCCCGCATCGGCGGGCCGGTTCCGGCAAGGAGGGCATGGGCAGCAACCGGGCCGGAGCCGCCGGCGCCACTCTGGAACTGCCGGTCCCGGACGGCACCGTGGTCCGCAACGCCGAAGGGCAGGTCCTGGCCGACCTGG
>CALMAR010000181.1 GCA_937859855.1 uncultured Kineosporia sp. | reverse complement strand
GCGCCGGGGTGGTGAGCGCCGTGAGGCAGGCGAACGCACCGAGGGCGGCGATGAACAGCGTGGCGAAGTAGTGGGTGTAGGCGAGCGCGGAGAGCGCGAGCGTCAGGACGCCGATCCGGCTCGGCGTCGCAAGGGGGCGCTGGGCGCCGGCGCGGTTGTGCTGGCTGCCGTCCTGGTCTTCTGGTTCCTGCTGCCGATCTACTCCGCCCAGGTGATCCCGAAATCCGGCTGGAGCGACCGGATGTGGCTGCGCAGCTGGATCTGAACCGGCCGGCGGCGAGCGGTCACAGCCGGACGGGCAGGCCCTTCAGACCGTGGAAGGTGGTGGAATCGCGCCATTCTGGCTCGGCGAGCACGGTCATCCCGGGATGGCGGGCGAACAACCGGGGCAACGCCTCGGAGGCCTCCAGCCGGGCCAGCGCCGCGCCCAGGCAGAAGTGGATACCAGTGCCGAACCCCAGGTGGGATGGACCTTCCCGGCTCAGATCCAGATGCCCGGGGTGCTCCCAGCGACGGTCGTCGCGGCCGGCCTGATCGACCAGCAGCAGCACGGCCTGACCGGCCTGCACGGTGACGCCGCCCAGCTCGTGATCGACCAGCGCGGTCCGGCCGATCAACTTCACCGGGCCCTCCAGCCGCAGCAGCTCCTCGATCGCCCGGGCCGGATCCGCGTGCAGCAGCGGCACCTGGTCCGGGTGCCTCATCAACGCCAGGGCACCGTTGCCGATCAGATTGGCCGTGGTCTCATGACCGGCCGCCAGCAACAGGATCACCGTGGCCAGCACCTCGTCCAGGCTCAGGTCCTGGCTGGCCAGCATCTGGGAGATGAAGTCATCGCCACCGGTGCCGGTTCGAGGCAACCGCTGACTGAGGATCGGGGTCAGGAACATGGTGACCTCGAAGGACGCCGCCACCGCCTGAGCCAGGTCGTGCTCCCCGGCGTCCACCTCCAGCATCCGCACCAGTTGCGGGGTCTGCTCCAGGAAGACCTCGGCCCCCTCGACGCCGACGTCCAGCAGCTCCGCCATCACCGCGATCGGAAGGATGTAGCCGTAGTCGGCCAGCAGGTCCACCTGATCACCGGGGTCGCCGAGCGCGTCCAGACAGGAGTCGGCAATCGCCGCCACCCGGGGCCTCAGCCCTTCGACCGCCCGGGCTGAGAACACCGGTGCGATCAGGCGGCGCAGCCGGGTGTGGTCGGGCGGGTCGCTGAAAAGCATCAGCCCGGTGGGCATCGCGGCCAGGTCGGGTGGGGTCAGCGGACTGTTGGCCGGGTCACTGCTCCAGCCGGATCCGCGCAGAACGGCGGACGCCTCGTCGAAGCCAGTGACCACGAAAACGCCGAGATCGGCGTTCCAGCTGATCTTCTCGGCATCCCGTCCGGCTTGAGCGGTACTGCTCATCGGACCCCTCCATGGGTGAAGGCCCAGTGCTGTTGGCCCATCGGCGTGGCCGGTGGATCACCGCAGTCCCATTCCCGCCGGACGCCGTCCCAGTAGCTGGTCGCGCCGAGCTCACCGAGTACGGCGGTCATGCCCAGATCGATCCGGCTGATGGTCAGGTACTCCGGCGGCAGGGCAAGCTTCTTCACCGCCCGGGCGTGCGGGCCGGCCGGAGAGAACTCCAGATCCACGATCGAGGCGGCGTATTCGCGGGTGTAGCGGAACGGCTGCGGGCTCAGCAGCGGAGTCAGCGACTCCCGCGACCAGGCCAGCAGGTCACCGGCCGCCGGCGGATCGCTGGGATCGACGAAACCGCCTGCGGTGTAGTGCCCGAGCAGGCCGCCGGCGTCGCCGTCCAGGGTGGACTGCACCACCTTCTGCATCCAGCTGACCTGCTCGGGCTGAAAGTGCTTGACGCAGCCGAAGTCCAGGAAGCTGACGGCGCCGTCGGGGTGGAACAGGTAGTTGCCTGGGTGCGGGTCGGCGTTGAACATCCGGTAGGCCCGCAAGCTGCCCAGGGTGAACCGGTAGATCGCCTCACCCCAGAGGTCACGCAGCTCCTGCGGCTGGGTCCGGGCCTGGGCGAACCGCATCCCGTCGCTGCGTTCCATGGTCAGTACCCGGGCCGTCGACAGGTCCGGCAGCACTTCAGGAATCCGGATGAACGGGTGCCCCCGGTAGATGCTGGCGAACGCGCTCTGATTGGCCGCCTCGCTCAGATAGTCGACCTCCTCCCCGATCCTCGTCGCCACCTCGCGAGCCAGCGCCCGGGCATCGCTTCGGCCGACGTCCGGGATCACTCCGCGGACCAGCTGAAAGAAGGTGGCCAGCAGCTCGGTGTTGGCCAGGTCGTCGCGGATGGCCTGATCAATGCCTGGATACTGGATCTTCACCACGACGTCGCGGCCGTCATGGGTGCGGGCCGCGTGCACCTGCCCGATCGAGGCCGCAGCCAGCGGATGCGGATCGAAGGTGGCGAACACGGCATCCGGCGAGGCGCCTAGCTCATCGCTCACCACCTTCGACGCCACCGCCGCATCCATCGGCGGGGCGTCGTCCTGCAGCCGGGCCAGTGCGGCCTGATAGATCGAGCTGGTGCCACCGGCGCCGGTATTTGCCCCGCCGAGGGTGACGAAGGACAGGATCTGGCCCGCCTTCATCAGCACCCCGCGGGAACGGCCGAGCGCTTCGGCGTAACGCTCAGCGCTGCGGGCGTGCACCTGTGCCCGGTCCTTGCCGCGCAGAGCGGCGACCACGGTCTCGCCCGCGGTCCGTCCGGTGGCCGCGACCAGCGGTGCGGCCCGGGCGATCCGTCCAATCGGCAACCGTCGTTGTGGATCCGGCACCAGGCCTCCCTCTGCTCATGCTTACTCCGTCCACGGAAGGCCAGCACGAGCGGCCGGGCGCGGTGGTCTACTGAGCATGAGCTATCAAGGGCAAAGGCGCCGCACGGGGGTAACCAGCCCCTCGTCGTCAGATGATCATTCGTTGAAGTCGGGCGCGATTCCGGTGATGTTGAAGAGTTTTGCTCCGAGCCGCCGGCGCCAACCGTTACCCCCGCAGACGCCACAGGCGCGGCGGCTGTAGCCCCAGATCATTCCGGTATGCCGCCCAGTTCCTCGGCAGCTCCAGCAGTTTCTGCGCGGGTGCAGCCAGCAGCTCACGTAATAGGCCGCGCCAGAGGCGGCGATCCAGACCACGATCCCCACGGATCCGAACAATGCCCCGGCAACGAAGGTAATCGCCGCCCATCCGGCCAGATGCCCGAGGCTCATACCCATGCCTTCGAACATGACTAACCCCCCGCATTCGACTCGTAAATGACAATCTATCGAAACATACGAGTTGAGGGGATTCAATTGACTGGGCGATTGGCTGATAAGCCACGCGGTTACGAGACGGCAGTAAGCACCTTGGCGCAGCGCTGCACGTCGTCCTCGGTGTTGGCCAGGTGGAAGCCCAGCCGCAGCCTGCCCGCTCGCACCGAGGCCATTACTGACGCCTCGCGCAATGCCTGGGCGGTCTGTTCGCCGTCCTCGACGCCCAGTGAAACGATCGCCGAATCGGAGGGTGACAGACCCATCTCAGCGCGGAACTGATTGGCCAGGCCGACCGAGTGGGCCTGCAGTGCGCGGACGCCGACACCGGCCAGCAACTCCAGCGCGGGCGCCGCCCCAGCCAGCGCGAACCAGGCTGGAGAGACGTCGAATCGGCGGGCATCGCTGGCCAGCCGGAGCGGGGAGCCGTAGATGCCCTCCCATGGGTTCTGACTGGCGTACCAGCCGGCCGTGTGCGGCACCAAACTGTCGATCAGGTCCGGCTGGATGGTGAAGAAGGCCGTGCCGCGCGGTGACAGCAGCCACTTGTAGGCACCGCAGGCGGTGTAGGAGAACATTCCAGCCCGGACCGGGAACCAGCCTGCGGCCTGACTGGTATCGACGAAGGTCCGGGTGCCGGTCTCGGCGCAAACCGCGGCCAAGGCGTCCAGATCGGCCACCGCACCGGTAGCCGACTGCACCGCTGACACCGACACCAGCGTGGTCTGAGGTCGGACCGCTCCAGCCAGATCCTCCAGCGGGACCTCTCGGATGCTCACCTCACGATCGCGCTGGACCATGAACGGGAACAGAATGCTGGTGAAATCGCCGATGGCAGTAAGAACTTCGCTGCCGGGCGGCAGGGACGCCGCGACCAGCCCGGCGAACACCGACACCTGGCTGCCCAGCGCCACCTGCTCCACCGGCACCGCGCACAGCTGCGCGAAGGCGGCCCGCGACCGGGCCACGTCGCGATCGAAGTCGGCCGGATTCATCGTTCCGGCCTGCCAGTTCTGCTGCACCGCCCTCAGGGCGCTCAGCGCGCAGTCCGGTGGCAGTCCCGCGGTGGGCGTATTCAGATAGCTCACCTGAGGATGGAACTGCTTCTGCGCCCGGCTGATCCGATCCGAGTCCGCGCAGTGATCGGGCTGGCTCGATGACATCGGCGGGCACCTCTCAGATTGAGTCAGCTCAGGATTCAGGGATCTGGGCTTGGACCACAGCGTAGGCGCCGGAGGTCCGCCAGGGCTGGCCCGATGCGTCCAGTGCCGACAGAGTGGCCTGATCCAGGCCGACCACCACGTCGGACTTGAGTGTCCGCAGAACCGCCACCGGGGCGGCGAAATAGCTGACCGCATCGGCGAATTGGGTGGTTGCAGGCCACGCGCAGTCGCCGACCAGGCGACGGTAGTTGAGGTCGCCCTTCAAGATGACCAGCCGGGCCTGCCGATACTCCTCGACCAGCTCGTCCGGAGCCTGGTGGAAGGTTAGTGGCGCGAAGTAGAACTCGTGGGTGGTGATCAGCAGATTTCCGGAGGCGGCGGCCTGCTTGAGCCGGTCGGCCAACCGCTGCCCGGGCATCCCGGAGCGCTCGATCGCACGCAGGCACTGCACGATGTCCGTGGTGGTGGCATCGGAGACGAAGTAGGGCGCGGGCTTGACGTGCAACGAAACCCGGCGGGCCAGGCCGCAGGACAACAGGTGCCCGGTCAGCATCAGGTCGGCGACCAGCTCCGGGCCGGTGTTGTCGGTGACGATCAGCACCGGACCCGGTGGTGCGCTGGTGAGCCAATCCCAGACCTGCTGGCTGTCGTCGGCGATCAGCCCGGCTTCCCGCCCCGGGCCGGCTGACCCGGGCCGCTTCTGCGCCTGACCGGCAAGCTCGGCATCCAGCTGGGCTGTGATCCGGAAACCCAGATCGGCCTGGTTGCCCCAGACCGCGGCCAGCAGCAGCGCCTGCCCGGCGTCTGAGCCACCGGCCGAGATGTGACCCGGATCGGGGATGCCCACGGTTTCCAGCTCGGCTGCCTTGAGATGCTGAAACGGATCGACGCCTTGCCACGGTCCGGGCCCGAAGTAGCCGGTCGCCTCCAGAAGCTTTCTGTAGAAAATGTTCTCCGCCATCAGGAAAGGGACATCGAACCAGCTCTGCCCGGCATGGCCATCGATCCAGGCGTTCCATCGGCCCCCTCCGGGAAGGTCCAGGCGAGGCCGTTCGATCACTCCACCGCTGATCTCGTCCAGCAGCTGAGCGATTCGCTCCCGCTGGGCTGGGCCGAATGGGTGCGCCCCGGTGATCTGCCGGAGCAGCTCTGGATGCCGCTTGGCCAGCACCCGCCAGGCAAACGAATCAGGCTGATTGCTCCGGATCGGCGGCGGCAACGGCACCACATCATCCTCGCACCGCCACCGGATATCTTCGTGGCCACCTCGGCCCACCGAACTGGGCTGATTGCACTGCTTATCCAGGCGCGAAGCCCGGCCTGGCGGTTCTGACCGGTGGCTGGTTCAGTCGTGCGGGCCGAGTGTCGATAAAAGGGCCATGACCGTCGCGCTCGACGGGTTCGCCGACCTGGCGCCGCCTGGACCGTCCGCCGGACCCGCAGGTCACGAGCACCCGCGCACCCTGGGCTGGGTGCGCAGTGCCGCGCTGGCGATCGGCGGCAGCAATCAGAGTCTGTTCCTGCTCGGAGCGTTACTCCTGGCCCAGGGCACCGCCGCGGTGCCATTGCTGATCATCGGCCTGGTGATGAGCCTGATCGCCATGCCGGGCTGGATCGAACTACTCCTGATGTGGCCGAACCGGGTCGGCGGAATCGCCGCGGCCTGCGGCGAGGCGTTCCGTCCCTACAGCGCCGTGCTGGCCAATCTGGCCGGTACCTGTTATTGGTGGGGCTGGATTCCCACCTGTGGCCTGACCGCACTGTTGTCCGCCGCCGCTCTGCATTCCTGGTATCTGCCCGGCATTCCCACCACCGTTCTGGCCATCCTCATCCTGCTCGGCTTCACCGGGCTGAACCTGTCCGGAGTTCGCCGGGTCACTGGACTGGCCGTAATGATCGCCAGCGGGGCGGCGGCCCTGGCCATGCTCTCGGTGCTCATCCCGGTGTTCAGCGGAGGCGTGGACTGGCACCAGGCCACGTCCTACTCGCTGAAGGCGCCGTTCGAAGGTGTCTTCGGTAAGATCACCAGTGCGATGGCGGGGTTGTACCTGATCGGCTTCGCCGCACCGGCCTTCGAGGCAGCCGGGTGCCATGTCGGGGAGACGGCTGACCCGAATCGCAACATCCCCCGTGCCTACTACGCCTCAGCGCTGATGGCCTGCGTCTTCTTCATCGCTGTGCCGGTGGTGTGGCTGGGCGTGCTGGGTCGCGGGCCACTGGAGGGCGATCTGGCCAGCGTGCTCGGTCCGACCTTCGCACCGCTGCTGGGCGGCGCAGGCCGGGCGGCAGCGATCTGGCTGATGGTGCTGAACATGTTCCACGGCACGCTCCAGCCACTGGCTGGGGGCGCCCGGACGTTGTCCCAGCTGGCCGACGATGGGCTTCTGCCAGAGGTCTTCGGCCTGCGTAATCGGTTCGACGCGCCCTGGGTGACCACCTTGCTGACGGCCGGGATGTCGATTGTGTTCCTGCTGCTGGGGGATCCGGTCTGGATGATCGCGGCCGCCAACCTGACCTATCTGCTCGGGATCGCTCTGCCCAGCGTGGCCGTCTGGTTACTACGCCGGCATTCTCCGCAGCTGGCCCGGCCCTACCGGGCCCGGCGCGGACTGGTCACCCTGGGCCTGCTGATGGCGATGATCTGGGGCGTCTCGGCGATCCTCGGCTTCGAGCAGTACGGCCTGCCCACAGTGGTCTTCGGATTCGCCTTGGCCTACTCCGGGTCAGCGCTGTACGCATTGCGGCAATGGATCGACCGGCGCCGAACCGGGCGCCCGCGAATGCGAAATTCCCTGCACCGCAAGCTGACCGGCGCGATGCTGCTGGTGATGGCGCTGGACAGCGTGGGCTACCTGGCCGCGGTGGGCTACTCCGGGCACAGCGATCCAGCCCTGATCGCTGCCCTGGAGGACATCTTCGTGGTGGTCGCCCTGGTCACCATCTCGGTCGGCCTGGTGCTGCCGGGCACGATCGCCCACGTCGCCACCCAGGTCGCCGGATCGGCCGACCGGCTGGCCACGGGAACCCTGGCCGACCTGACCCGGGCCATGGAGAGCCTGGCCGCCGGCGATCTGGCCGCGGCCCGGGCCCGGGTGGACAGCCGGCCCGTGATCGTCCACTCCGGCGACGAACTGGGACAGCTGGCTCAGAGCTTCAACACCATGCAGGACGAGGTGGCCCGGGCGGCGATCGCCCTGGACGGCGCCCGCGAGAAGCTGCGCGAGTCTCACAGCAACCTGGAGCATCTGGCCTCCACCGACCCGCTGACCGGGATCTGGAACCGGCGCCAGTTCGAAGCCGAGCTACACCGGCATGTGAGTGACCTGGGCCGGGATCCAGCCGGCGGCAGCCAGATCCGGGCCGCACTGCTGATCCTCGATCTGGACAATTTCAAGTACATCAACGACAGCTATGGCCATGCAGCCGGAGATATTGTCCTGCATCAGGTTTCGGAGATTCTGCGGTCTCAGCTGCGGCCGGGTGACATGGTGGCCCGGCTGGGGGGCGACGAGTTCGCCGTGCTGATGCGGGACATCGAACCCGAGCAGGCGGCGGCCATCGCCCGTGAGCTGCGCGACCAGATCCGCGACACCCGATTCGAGCTGGATGCCGGGCAGCGGCTCCGGCTTTCGGTCAGCATCGGCATCACGACGTTCGACAGCGAGGACGATCAGAGTCCCAGCGATCTGATGATCAATGCCGACATCGCCATGTATGACGCCAAAGACGCTGGACGGGACCGGGTTTTTATCGCCTCGGCCGACGTGCACCAGGAGCGGGTGAAGTCCCGCCAGACCTGGCTGGAGCGGATCCGGGACGCGCTCGAGCAGGACCGGATGGTGTTGCTGGCCCAGCCGATCCTGAACCTGTCCAGCGGTGAGGTCCAGCAGTACGAGCTGCTGATCCGGATGCGCTCGCCCGAGGGTGAGCTGATCCCGCCGGTCGCGTTCCTCGACATCGCCGAACGCTCGGGGATCATTCGCCAGATCGACGAATGGGTGATCGGGTCAGCCTGTTCGATGATCACGAACGCAGGACGGGCGGGCAAGGATCTACGGCTGGAAGTGAACGTGTCCGGCGTGTCGGTCAGCGATCCAGACTTCTTGGAGACGATCGAGCCGATGCTGCAGGCGCTCGGCTCACGGGCGGCCAATCTGATCTTCGAAGTGACCGAAACGGCGGCGGTGACCAATCTCGGCCAGGCGATCGCCTTTGCGAAGCGGCTGGAACCCTACGGCAGCCGGTTGGCCCTGGACGACTTCGGCGCGGGCTTCAGCTCGTTCTACTACCTGAAGCACCTGCCCTGCGCCTACCTGAAGATCGACGGCGAATTCATCCGCACGCTGCCGACGAGCGAGGTGAACCAGGTCTTCGTCCGGGCCAACGTCGCGCTGGCTCAAGGGCTGGGCAAGCTGACCGTGGCTGAGTTCGTCGAGGACGCCGAGACGCTGCACCTGCTTACTGAGCTCGGCGTGGACTACGCCCAGGGCGATTACATCGGCCGGCCGGAGCCGCTGCCGGCCAGTGCGCTGGGTTCAGCCGATGGCTCTGACCCCGCCGGGGCGCCCGGCGCCACGATTCCGGCCCAGCGGCCGGGCTCCCAGGACCAGGCGGCCGAAGCGGTTTGACCGGCTCCGGGGCGGCCCACAATGCTCGGGTATGGCGTACGACGAAGAGCTGGCCGGCCGGGTCCGGGCTGGGCTGAGCGGCGAGGCCGGTCTGACCGAGCGGCGGATGTTCGGCGGCCTGGCCTTCCTGATCAACGGCAACCTGGCGGTCAGTGCCAGCAGCCAGGGCGGTCTGCTGCTGCGGGTCGAGCCGGCTCAGACGCAGCGACTGGCAGAGCAGGCCGGAGCCGATCGCTTCATGATGCGGGGCCGGGAGATGGACGGCTGGCTCCGGATCGATCCCAGCGCGATCGAGTCGGACGATGATCTGACCCGCTGGGTGTCGATCGGAATCGAATTCGCTCGTCGCCTGCCGCCGAAGTAGCAGCGATCGGGCCAGGTCGTTTCCGATCTGGCCGCTTGCTCGAGACGAGGCGCTTCGTTCCAGCGATGACCGCTGGGACTCAGCTGGCCCGGACGTGCATCACGAAACCGTTGGCCGGGTTGAGCACAGGGATGGCCACTCCGACATCGGCCAGCAGCCCACCGGCGGCGTCCAGCCGCCCATCGGGCCACCACGACGGTGACCGCCGCTGATTCAGCGACGGGAGTCCCACCTCGTCGCGCCGGACCATGGTGTAACTCCGGGTGGGATCCAGGCCGGGCAGCCGCAGCCGTCCACCCAGTGCGGAAGCAGATGTCCCGAGCCGCAGACAGGCGTAGACCGCCTCTAAACGGTCGGGCGACACCACACCGTGCAGCCATACCTGGTCATCCGCCGGGTCCGCGCGTACGACCTCGCCTGAGTGCAGCAGAGGCCGTAACTCGCGATAGAGCGCCGCCCACCGTTGTAACTGCCGAACCTCGTCCGGGGTACAGGTGGTCAGATCCCACTCGATCCCCGCATGGCCGAAAAGAGCGGTCAAGCAACGGAAACTGAGCTCAGTGGCACGATGAGTGGTGTGCGCGACCGGTCCGCCGACATGGGCACCGATCAACTCAGGAGGCACCAGCAGCCCGGTCCAGCGCTGGATCGGCTGCCGCTCGAGCGGATCGTTGGTGTCGGAGGCCCAGACCCGGTCGGCCCGCTCCAGAATGCCCAGATCCACCCGGCCGCCGCCGGAGGAGCAGGACTCGATCTCCAGTCCGGGGTGCCGGGCCCGCAATTCGTCCATCAGCCGGTAGAGCGCCTGAGTCTGGACGTGGACTCCACCGGTTCCGGCGTGGACCGATTCCAGCAGATCGCGGTTGTGATCCCATTTCAGATAGGCGATGCCCAGCTCCGTGACCAGGGCGTCGAGCCGCTCCAGGAGATACGCGTAGGCAGCGGGATGAGCCAGGTCGACCACGAGCTGCTGGCGGGCCAGCGCGGGCCAGCGGCCCGGCGCGGCCAGGATCCAGTCCGGGTGCTGCCGGACCAGATCCGAGTCCGGATTGGCCATCTCGGGCTCGACCCAGAGACCGAATTCCATTCCGAGGCCACGGACCGCGTCCGCCAGCGGGGCTAGTCCATCGGGCCAGACGCCGGGGTCGACGAACCAGTCGCCCAACCCGGCCCGGTCGTTCCGCCGCCCGCGAAACCAGCCGTCGTCCAGAACAAAACGCTCCACGCCGACCTCGGCGGCCCGCTCAGCCAGCCGGACGGCGCTGGCGAGGTCCTGCTCGAAGTAGAACGCCTCCCAGGTGTTCAGCACCAGCGGACGCGGCCTGTGTACATGGTTCGGCCTGCCCCGCAGCCACAAATGCAACCGTGCACTGACGCCGTCCAGGCCCCGGTTCGACCAGCTGAACACCACCCACGGCGTCTGGTAGCTCTGGCCGGAAAGCAGCCGGATCTCACCAGGCAGCAGAAGCTCTCCCGCTCCAAGCACTCCGTCCCCGCCCAGACCGGCACCGGTGTAGAGCTTCTCCGCCACGTGCACGTGGTTGCCGCTCCAGGCCGCGTGAACGGCCCAGATCTCACCGCTTCGGAAGCCGAAACCGGCTGTACCGGCTGCCATCAGCAGAGTGGCGTCATGACCGGTCCGGCCACGACGGGATTCCCGGGTACGGCTGCCCTGATGGAACGGCTGCCGTTGCGGACTGTGCTCGCGGCACCATCGCCCGGCCAGGTCCAGCACCTCGGTGGCCCGATCCGGTACCGGGAGCATGACGTCCAGCGCATTGACGGTGTAACCGTCGTCACCGGAGTTCGTGATCCGGTGCCGGATCCGGACCAGTCCGGAAATCTCCAGCCGTAACTCGCTTTCCAGAACCAGACCGGCCTCGGGATCAGCCGCTTGGATGGTGAGCCGGTGACCGGTTTCCGGCGTACCGTCCAGAACCTGGCCGGTGACGGTGAACCGCGGGAAGAGCGCTGTTCCGTTGCGATGCCCGGCCAGTCCCGGGCGGCCCGGCCATCCGTCTGGCTCACCCGGAACCAGGCTCAGCCGCAGTGGCTCGTCGGTGCTGTTGTGGGCTACCCCGGGATCGAGCAGAGCGGGTAGTGCCGCCAGCTCGGCCGGGCTGAGCGGTCCGGGATCGGCTCCCCAGTGGAGAACTTGGGGCAGCCGCGGGCGGTCCAGATCCAGGATGACGGCGGCCCCGGCCGCCCGCAGCAGCAACGGGTTGGCTGGCAACGTCAGCCCTTGTTCGCGCCGAGCGTCAGCCCGGAAACGAAATGTCGTTGCAGGATGAAGAAAACCAGCACGGTGGGTATGGCGATGATCGTGGCCCCGGCCGAGACCAGGTTGTTGTCGGTGAAGAATTCGCCGCGCAGGTTGGACAGGGCGCTGGTGACCGGGAACTTCTCGCCAGTCGTCATCAGCGCTACCGCCCAGAAGAACTCGTTGTAGATCCAGGTCACTTCCAGTGTGGCCAGCGCGGCCAGGGCCGGCCGGCACAGTGGCATGGTGATCTGCCAGTACTGGCGCCAGGCACTGGCCCCGTCCACCTGCGCCGCCTCGTACAACTCGTGCGGCAATGACTTCATGTAGTTGCTGAGCACGAAGATGCAGAATCCGGACTGGAATGCGATGTTGATCAGGATGACGCCCCAATAGCTGTCCAGCAGCAGCCCGGAGTCGCTCATCCAGTAGGGCAACGGCACCAGCCGGTACAGCCGGAACAGCGGAATCAGCAGAGCCTGCTGCGGAAGCAGGTTGGCGGCAATGAAGAAGCCGAGCAGGACCAGGTTCAGCCGGGAACTGAAGCGGGCCAGCACAAATGCGATCATCGACGCGAAGAAGAGCGTGATCAGCACGGCAGGCACAGTGATGATCACTGAGTTCACGAAATGCCGGGTGAAGTCGCCGCGCTGCCACGCCTCTGAGTAGTTGTGCAGGGTGAAGCCGCCCCAGGACACGTACCCGTGCTTGGCAGTGAACTGGTAGTCGCGGAACGAGTTGATGATCGCCCACGCCAGCGGGAACAGCCAGGCGATGGAGATGAACAACAGGAACGCGTGCAGCAGGATCCGCTGTGGTGTCAGCGGTTTCCGGACCTTGAGCGTCACCTCGGGCTGAAGAGGCACCTCTTGGATGGGCTGATGGAGCGTACTCATCGCTTGTCCTCTCGCATCAGCACCGGCAAGTAGATGGCGATCAGCACGGTGGATACGATCAACATGAACGTGGCTAGGGCCGAACCGAATCCGATCCGGCTGGCCTCACCGATCACGTTGGAGGCAACCAGCGTCGAGATCAGTTCCAGCCCGTTTCGGCCCTTGTTGATCACCCAGACGATGTCGAAGGCTCTCAGCGCCTCGATCACCGTCACCACCAGGACGATCACGTTGATCGGGCGCATCACGGGGAAGATGATGCCGAAGAAGGTGCGGACCTCGCTGGCTCCGTCCACCGCAGCGGCCTCACGCAGAGAGGGATCCACCGCCTTCAGCCCGGCCAGGTACAACAGCATGATGTAGCCGGTGTGCTTCCAGGCCGCGGCCACCAGCACGGCCCAGATATTGACGCTGGGGTCGCCGTACCAGTCGATGTGCGTGCCCAGGACGGCATTCAGCAGGCCCTGGTCGGTGGAGTAGATCAACTGCCAGATGAATCCAGTCAGCGCTAACGACAGCACGATCGGCAGATAGAGCGCCGTCTGATAGAAACGACTGCCGCGAATCTCCTTGTCCAGCAGCACGGCGAGGAACACGCCCAGTGTGGTGGGCACCGCGAAAAGGAACACCAGCCAGAGCAGGTTGTGTTCTATCGCTGGGCGGAACGGCGGATAGATGGTGACCACGTCGTGGTAATTCTTCAGCCCGATGAACTTGATCGTGCTGAGACCGCCGATGCCGTCCCAGTTGGTGAGAGAGAGGACGACCGTGGCTAGTGCCGGGCCCCAGACGAGGCCCAGCACCAGCACGGTCGGCACGATCACCATCAGGCAGACCACCAGCCGATCGCGCCCGCTGAACCGATGCACCCGGTTGGCCCGCGGCACGTGCAGCGGCACCGATGTCGTTGGTTCGGCTGGGTTTTCGGTTGTGAACGGCTGGCGATCGGAACCCTGAGCCGCCATCTGTTTCTCCCGCTTCTGACTCGTTACGCGGTGAAGATGGACTTCTTCTGGGCCTCGATCTGCTTCAGGATCGAGCTGATATCAGTGGGCTTCTTGATGTAGCTCTGCAGCGACGGGATCATCACCGTGGAAGCGAAGTCTGGCCGGGTGTCGCGGTCCAGGAACTGCGCGATGTTCTTGGCGTTGCTGACGATGTCGACTGACTTCTTCTTCAGAGCGCCGTAGGCAGAAGTGTCGGCACTACTGTTGGCCGCCAGCGTGCCTGGATCCGACGCGGCCACCACACTCCCGGCGTCGCCCGAACCGAAGAATCCCAGCAGAGACTTCGCCGCACCCTCGTTCTTGGGTCGCTTGGCCATCATGTAGCCATCGATGGGTGCGTCCAGGGCGTCCGTACCAATAGTCGAGTCGATCTCCGGGAAGTTGAAGAAGTCGATGTCGGCCTGATCCGCGTCAGGGAACTGCTGGGCAACGAAGAGGCCGAGCAGATACATGCCGGTCTTCTTCTGCTGCAACGATTGTGCACCCTCCTGCCAGGTCCGCCCCAGGGCGTTGGCCTGGTGATAGGGCAGCAACCCGGTCCAGGTGTCGAACACCTTGGCAACCTTGGGTGAATCCCAGGCCTCCTTGCCGGCCATCAGGTCGACGTGGAACTGGTACCCGTTGGTCCGCAGATTGAGGATGTCGAACGTCCCCATGGCCGGCCAGCCGTCCTTGTCGGCGAATGCGATGGGCTCGAGGCCGTCCTTCTGCATCTGCTTGGCCAGAGCGGTGAACTCGTCCAGGGTCTTGGGCTCGGTATAGCCGTACTTCTGCCAGACCGACTTCCGGTAGAAGACCGCCCATGGGTAATACGAGATCGGCACGAAGTACTGCTTGCCGTCGTCGCCGGTGGACGCCGCCTTGAACGCATCCGTGAAGCCGTTCAACTTCGACCAGACGTCACTGACGTCGCCGATCAGACCCTTCTCCGCGAAGAAGCGCATCCGATAGCCGGCGAACCAGGAGAACACATCGTCCGGCCGGCCCTGCAGATAGGTGTTGATGTTTTCCTGGAACGTGTTGTGGTCAACCGTGTTCACCTTGACATCGACACCGCCGTTGCCGGTCTTGAACTTGGCGAGCACATCCTCGAGGGCCTTCTTGGGCGCTGGGTCCGAGGAGTTGGAGCCGAGGGTGAGCGTGCCTGAAGCAGCCTTCGTGCTGCCACTCCCAGTGCTCGAGTCGTCACCGCCGCAGGCAGCGAGCAGGGCGGGCAGTCCGATCAGGGATCCTGCGCTGATGGCGGCCCCCCTGAGGAGGGAACGACGCCCAAGCATCGTTCCGGAAACCGATGGCGGGACGAACCGGGCCAGGTACTCGGCCTCGGTCTCGGATCGAGTCATGGTGCCTCCTTTGGCACGGCGCAGCAATCACGACGAAGCGCATGTGGGAGCGATCTCGACAGAAAACAACAGGATCGCTCGAACTCCACCAACCATGGAGCGAGTCCGATCGACCTGTCAAGACACAGATTGGTATCGAGATTGGGTCTTTTCGCACGCGGTTCGCCGCTTAAAACCCGTTTCAGGGTGCTCACTATGAGCTGTTTGGGCGTCCGCCCGAGCTTTGCTTCGACCAACACCGGTTGCTGCCCAGTCCACAGAGCCGAACGGTGCCGGACAATATTGGCCCAGTGGCCTGTTCGGATCTGTTGACTTTGCCGGAACACGTCTGCAGTCTCAGCAAGGTGAGCGATGTCGCCCGGACCGCTGGATCCGCGCTGGCAGGTCAGCGCGGCTACCATTTCAGGGGTTTCAGCGGGCGAACGTCGATGGCGACCTGATGCCAGCACCAGGCGGCGGCGCACTCATCCGGGAGGTCAGCTGATGTTGGCCAGGCAGCGCCAAGAGCGCATTCTCGAGATGGTCCAGACAGCTGGCGGCGCCCGCATCAGTGACCTGGTCGACCTGCTCGGAGTTTCCGACATGACCGTTCGCCGTGATATCGCGGTGCTGGCCCGGCGCGGCCAGGTCGCCAAGGTTCACGGTGGTGCGACCGCATTGACCGGCCGGGCCGCCGACGAACCTGGATTCGCGGCTAAATCTCAGCTGAAGACGGCGGAGAAAGCCGCTATCGCCCGTCTGGCCGCGGCTTTGGTTCAGCCCGGTGATTCGGTGGCGATCTCGGCGGGGACCACGACTCACGCGGTTGCCGTGGAACTGCTCGCTGTCCCCGACCTCACCGTGGTGACCAACTCGGTTCCGGCTGGGGAGGTGCTCCATGCGGCCGGCCGAGACGACCTGACAGTGCTGCTCACTGGCGGGGTACGCACTCCGTCCGATGCCCTGGTCGGATCGGTGACCACGTCGGCGCTGACTTCTCTGCACGTGGATTGGCTTTTCCTTGGGGTGCATGGCATCGACGAGCGGGCGGGATTGACCACGCCCAACCTGGTTGAGGCCGAGACCAACCGGGCGCTGGTGTCTTGCGCCCGGCGGATCGCGGTGGTCGCGGACAGCAGCAAGTGGGGGGTGGTCGGGCTCTGCTCGATCGCCCGGCTGGACGACATCGATGTCTTGATCACCGATTCCGGATTGGACCCCGAGGCCCAGCGTGCCCTGAAGTCCCACATCGGCCGCCTTGTTCTGGCGCCGGGGGTGGCCAGTGTCGCGGAGGACTTTTCTGGGGGAATCTCCCGGAAGAGGAGCCTGTCGTGAACGTGGAGGTCTCCGAGCCGGTTCTGCTGGCCCGAGACCGGGTCCGGCGGCGCACCGGCTCACTGTCCGACGGCCGGGAGATCATCTACTACGAGGACACCGAGCCCTACCTCTCCGGCACAGCCAGCCGCCAGATCGAGGACCATCGCCACCTGATGCCCGCTGGCGGCGGGTCCACTCTCCGGCTCGATGCTCTCACTGGCGAGTGGGTGGCGATCGCCTCTCACCGCAACACCCGTACGTTCCTGCCGCCGGCCAACGCCTGCCCGCTCTGCCCGACCAAGCCTGGCGGCTTTCAGTCCGAGATTCCCACTGACGACTACGATGTCGTGGTCTTCGAGAATCAGTTCCCGTCGCTGTCGATGCGAGTGACCGGGGATCCGGGCCTGATCGACAATGAGCCACTGTGGCACGTCCGCCCCGGCATTGGGCGTTGCGATGTTGTCTGTTTCACCTCCGACCATGACGCGTCCTTCGCCTCCCTCTCACCGGCCCGGGTGCGAACGGTGATCGAGGCTTGGGCCGACCGGACCGCGACCATGTCGCAACTGAGCGGGGTTGAGGAGGTGTTCTGCTTCGAGAACCGGGGCCAGGAGATCGGCGTCACCCTGCATCACCCGCATGGCCAGATCTACGCCTACCCCTTCATCCCGCCACGCAGCGCCCAATTGCTGCACCAGGCACGGAAATACGCCCGGGCCACCGGCGGAGAGCTGCTGGCCGACATCCTGGCCGCCGAGCAGCGGGCGCGCACCCGGATCGTGCTCACCGGCGAGCAGTGGACGGCCTACGTTCCGGCCGCCGCTCGCTGGCCGGTCGAGGTGCACCTGGTTCCGCACCGGGACGTTCCCGATCTGGCGGCCCTGGACGACGCCGAGCGGGACGAACTGTCAGTGCTCTATCTCGAGTTGCTGCGCCGGGTCGACCGCTACTTCGACGGCGTCAGTTCCGTGCCGTACATCGCCGGCTGGCACCAGGCCCCGGTGCACGAGGGACGCGACCTTGCTCGCCTGCACCTGCAGTTGTTCTCCATGCTGCGGGCACCGGGAAAGCTGAAGTATCTGGCCGGATCCGAGTCGGGCATGGGGGCCTGGGTGAACGACAGCATTCCCGAGCGGACGGCCCAGCGCCTGCGCGATGTAGCGTCGTGATCTGGTACCCCGCCCCCCCAGCGGACCAAGCCGCCGAGCGGGCCGCCGGCGCGTTCGTGCGGGCATACGGCTACCGCCCGCACGGCATCTGGACGGCGCCGGGACGGATCAACCTGATCGGCGAGCACGTGGACTACAACGCCGGACTGTGTTTTCCGCTCGCGCTGGCGCACCGGGCCTATGCCGCGATCGCCCCCCGCGACGATAACGTCATCCGGCTGCACAGCGGGCAGGTGCCGGCCGAGAAGTCCAGCTGGCAGGGATCGCTGGACCACATCTCCCCCGGAGGCGCCGTCTCGGACTGGCCAGCCTACGTCGCAGGAACGGCGTGGGCGCTGGGCCAGCACGGTCATCCAGTACGCGGTTTCGACTGTGCGATCGAGTCGAATGTGCCCCTTGGATCAGGGCTTTCGTCGTCAGCCGCCCTGGAGTGCTGCGTTGCGACCGGGCTGGATGATCTGTTCAGCCTGGGAATGGGCTCGGATCAGGCCGGGCGGCAGCAGCTGGTGCAGGTGTGCATGCAGGCTGAGAACGAGATTGCCGGGGCCCCAACCGGAGGGATGGACCAGGCGGCAGCCATGCTCGCCACTTCCGGGCACGCGTTGCTGCTGGACTGCCAGGACTTCAGCGTGTCCCAGGTGTCTCTCGGCCTCGAACAGGCCGGACTGGCCCTGCTGGTCGTTGATACCCGCGCTCACCATTCGCTGGTGGACGGGCAGTACGGATCTCGGCGGGAGCTGTGCGAACGGGTGGCGTCCCGGCTAGGCGTGAGCAGCCTGCGAGATGTGGCCGATTCCTGCCCGGATCTGGATGCGCTGTCCCCGGCCCTGGAGATCATGGCCAGAGAACCCGACGCTGATCAATTGTCCGGCGTGCTGAGGCATGTGGTGACTGAGATCCATCGGGTTCGCCAGGTGGCCGAACTGCTGCGGGCCGATAAGGAGGCCGAGATCGGCCCGATCATGAATGCCTCGCACGCCTCCTTGCGGGATGATTACCGGGTCTCCTGTGCCGAACTGGATGTCGCCGTCGAATCGGCCCGAGCGGCTGGGGCCCTCGGCGCACGAATGACCGGCGGCGGATTCGGCGGGTCGGCCATCGCGCTGATTCCAGCCGCCGGTGCGAACGCGGTGGCCGCCGCCGTGGCGGACCGGTTCCGCGCGGCGGAATTCACCGAACCAGCTTTCCTGCTGGCCATTCCGTCCGGCTCGGCCCAGCGAATTGGCTGACAGTCGGGTCGGCCGGGGGATCAGCCGGGAATTGCGGGTCGCTGTCGACGCCACTCTCGGGTGGCACGCCGCCCCGAACTGCTGAACCGGCGCAATCTCCTGTCCGCGGCCCGGCGCCGGAGTGGAACAATAGCGGCCTGGTTCGTCGCCCGGCTCGGCAACGGCGTCGTTCAGCTGTCGAATGTGCTTGCCGTGGCCGGAGAGGCGTTGAACTGGATGGCGATCGGCCGTCGGCGACCTGCGGATCTGGCGCCGTTGAACGGCTCGCACGATGTTGTGCTGCGAATAAGGTTCCCGGTCGACAACGGCGCGCTCTCGGCTCTGCACGTAAAGGCCTTTGGGAATCCTGTGACCGATCGACTCCAGAGTCAGCCCTGGGCAACCCGATTGGAGCGGCACAGCCTCAGTTGGGTCGGCGCTTTCCATGGGAAAGCTTTGATCGGTTTCGTGCACGCGTGCTGGGACGGCGGGGTGCATGCCTTTCTGCTGGATACCGTGGTCGCACCGGACTGGCAGCGTCAGGGCATCGCCACTGGCATGGTCCAGGCCCTGATCGCAGAGGTCCGGGCGGCCGGATGCAGCTGGCTGCATGTCGATTACGAACCGCACCTGGCTGGTTTCTACCGGGATGCCTGCGGCTTCGCGCCTACGGCAGCGGGCCTCCTCAGGCTGAACGGCGATGACCCTCATGTGGTGTCTTGAATCACCGCAACGCCTTTCACGAACTGTTCGGCGGAGCCGGGCCGGTGCAGCACTACGTCCGCGGGTAGCCACCCGCCCTAGACTCATCGTCATGACCAACATGGAGCCGCCTGAACGGCCCGAGCCACCCGTAGCGGCCGGCGAAGCCCCCACCCTGCTGGGTTTCCTGGACTATCAACGCGTCACGCTGGCCTGGAAATGCTCGGGCCTGGATCCAGCCGGATTGCAGGCAACCGTTGGAGCTTCGACGATGACCCTGGGCGGGCTGCTCAAGCACCTGGCCTGCGTGGAAGAGTACTGGTTCTCCCAGCTGCTGGCTGGCCAGGAGGAGGTCGCGCCGTGGAACTCGGTGGACTGGGACGACGATCCGGACTGGGAATGGCGTTCGGCCGCCCAGGACTCGCCGGAGCAGTTGATGGCGCTGTGGCAACAATCGGTGGACCGGTCGCGCGAGCTCACCGCTGCCGCACTGGCCGATCACGACCTCAGCGACCCGGCCAAGACCGCCTGGAAGGACGGTCGTAAGCCCAGTTTCCGCTGGATCCTGGTTCACATGATCGAGGAGTACGCCCGCCACAACGGCCACGCCGACCTGCTCCGCGAATCCGTCGACGGTTCCACCGGCGAATAGCTACTGATCCCGCCGAACCTGCGGAATCGCTCAGCGCTGCTTGATGGCCTGCAAAGTGTAGGTCAGCGGTAACCGGTCTTGGCCGCTGGCCAGGATGAACTCCCCGGGCAGTTCAGGTGAGGGAATCATGGCCTCCCCCAGCGCATTCCATGGCACCTCGCGGTGTTCGGCCAGGCTGGTGGTGGTCAGGCCGGCTTCGAGCAGGGCGGTGAAGACTTCGCTCAAGCCGTGATTGAACGAGATCGTCTCCGGCGAGCTGATCGGTTCGGTGCCGGCGTACGTGAACTCTTCGGTGAAGGGCGTTCCCTCGGTTTCGAAGTATGGGTACTCGACAACCAGCAGGCCGTCGGGGCGAGGCTCGCTGAGGGCCCACAGCATTGGATGCCCTTCCCGGATGAACAACTGCCCACCCGGACGCAGCAGGGAAGCCACCACCCCGGCCCAGGCCCGGATGTCCGGCAGCCAGCAGAGCGCGCCGATCCCGGTGTAGACCAGGTCGAACGCCTCGGCGCCGAGGATGTCGACCGCCTCGTACAGATCCCCTTGGACAAAGCGGACGGAGACTCCGGCGCGCTCGGCCAGCTCCCGTCCTACATCCAGTGCGGACGGTGAAAAATCAAGACCAGTAACGGATTCAGCGCCCAGCCGGGCGAGTGACACGGTGTCCGTGCCGAGGTGGCATTGCAGATGAACGACGTTCAGCCCATCGAGCCGACCCAGCCGGGGAAGGTCGTAGCGCACCACAGATGACAGATGCTGCGGGTCGTCGAAGGCAGTCAGATCGTAATCTCCGTGCCCGACGTGCACGGCGACCCTGGATTCCCAGTTCCGCAGATTGACGGCTCGCCAGTCATCGGTCACACCGAGAACCTACGCCCGTTCCCGTGAATCGGTCAGCTGCGTTGTTCGCCCGGACAGTTCAGCCGAACCGTTCAGTACGACGCCACCAGGGACCCAATTCCGGCGTCCAGTTGCACGTCGATCTTCGACCCGGCTGCGTCCGGCCAATCGCTGGTGGCCATCACTGTTCCGGCGGCCAGGCCTTGCCGTTGCTGGCCAGCTACGTTCGCTGTTCCTCCGCCGCTTGAGAAAGTAACGCGTGCAGGCACATTGGGCGGAAGATGCAGACGGACGGCCGACGCCCCGCCCGACATCCTGAAGGTCAGCGCTCCCGGCAGCCTGGGCAGGACCGCATCCAGGGTGGCCACGCCCTGGGTGATGTCCAGAGAACTGAGCTGAGCCTGGGCCAGGTCAAGGCGGATCAGCTGACTGCCGCCGTCCACCAGCAGACCCCAGCGCACTCCGCGCGCCAGCCGCACCACCAGGTCTACCGGTCCGTCACCGTGCCCGGCCGCCGTCGCCTCCCGGGTGGACACCAGCACCCGCGAATCGGCCGTCATCTGCAGCACCGGAACCGCTCGGGCGCCGAGCGGGGTGGCCGCCTGGACCAGATCCCCGCCGAGTGAGGCCGTGGTGATGGTCAGGCTGTCGGTGCCGCCGACCAGATCCAACTGGGCTTCAGTCACCGCACCGGATGGGCCGCCGGCTCGAACGCCCGTCTGATGCTGGTCGCGGCCGGCGGCGTCATCCCTGCTCCCTGTTCGCAGCGCGATCACTGCCACGATCACCAGGACCACCAGCCCGATGATGATCAAGGTACGGGTCTGACCTTCACGGCCAGGCGCTGAACCGGGTTGCCCGGCCGGCGTCGATGCCAGCTGAGGTTGGGCCATGGCACGATCATGCCCGGGCCGGCGCTCCGGCGCACTCGTAGGTGGAATGCGGTGAGACGATGACGGGACCCTTGACGGGCTTGCTCGTCGCTGACTTCTCCCGGGTTCTGGCCGGGCCGTACGCGACCATGATGCTGGCCGATCTCGGCGCTGAGGTGATCAAGGTCGAGGCGCCCGGCGGTGACGACACCCGTGGCTGGAAACCTCCCATCCGCGATGGCGTATCGACCTACTTCCTGGCCGTCAACCGCAACAAGCGTTCTGTCGTCCTGGATCTCACGGTCGAGCAGGATCTCGTGGCCGCCCGGGAGCTGGCCCTTCGGGCCGACATCCTGGTGCAGAACTTCCGGCCAGGCGGCCTGGTCCGCTTCGGGCTGGACCAGGCCACCGTCTCAGCCATCAATCCGGGTGTGATCTATGCGTCGATCAGCGGCTTCGGCTCGGGCCGGGGCGCGGATCTGCCGGGCTACGACCTGATGGTGCAGGCCGTGTCCGGGTTGATGAGCCTGACCGGTGACCCCGCCGGTCCCGCCTATCGAGCCGGGATCTCCGCCATCGACGTGATCACCGGCCTGCACGCAGTGATCGGCATCCTGGCCGCTCTGCGTCAGCGTTCCCTGAGCGGCACCGGCCAGCATGTCCAGGTGGATCTGCTCTCCAGCGCCCTTTCCGGGATGGTCAATCAGACCAGTGCCTTCGTCGCTGCGAACGAGGTGCCGTACCGGATGGGCAATGCCCATCCCAGCATCTTTCCCTACGATCCGCTGGCTGCCCGGGACGGCGAGATGATCGTGATTGCGGTCAATGATCGGCAGTTCGCCAATCTGTGCGCGGTGCTGGGGATTCCTGAGCTGGCCAGCGATCCGCGCTTCGCCCACAACCAGGACCGAACCGCTCATCGGGCGCAGCTGAAACCGATACTGGAACAGCAACTGGGTCGCCGCGATCGAGCCGAATGGTTCCAGCTGCTGCAGGCATCCGGGGTCGCCTGCGCGCCGATCAACACGGTTGCTGAGGGTGTGGCCTTCGCGGAAAGCCTGGGATTGGAGCCTGTGATGCGGATCGGCGGCGTACCGGCGATCCGCAATCCGATTGGTCTTTCGGCCAGCGGGCTCGAATACGACCGCCCACCACCAGACCTCGATCAGGACGGGGAGCAGATCCGGCGCTGGCTGGCCGGGCCGCGCGACCAGCCGATCTGACCGAGGCCACCGGCGGCGGATACGTCCCGCCGCCGCCCAGGCCCGCCACTGCAGGCGCCCTGGTGACCGAAGATCTGTGGCAGGCTCGGAAACCGCGGTGCCGGCCAGAATGCAGGCCACCAGTACGGTCCGGACACAGGAGGCGCGATGCGGATCGGTCTGCCGCTGCCCTACGCCGGGAATCCGGTCGATTCGATCGGCCAGCTGTCCGACTTCACCGGCGCTGGAGCCGGCATCGTCTATGTCGCCGAGACCTATTCGTTCGACGCGGTCAGCCAGCTGGGTTTTATCGCAGCGCGGCTGCCCGGCATCGAGATCGCCTCGAACATCCTGCCGATCTACACCCGGACACCCTCACTGCTGGCGATGACCGCGGCCAGTCTGGACCAGCTCTCCGGCGGCCGGTTCACCCTGGGCATCGGCGCGTCCGGCCCGCAGGTGATCGAGGGTTTCCACGGGGTCAGGTACGAGGCTCCGGTGGCCAGGACCCGGGACGTGATCGACATCTGCCGGCAGGTGTGGCGCCGAGAGAAGCTATCGCACGACAGTCGTTTCCATCAGATTCCGTTGAATCCGGATCGCGGGGGCTCGGGCTTGGGCAAGCCGATCAAACTGGTCAACACCCCAGTGCGCGAACAGATCCCGATCCTGATCGCCGCGATGGGTCCCCGAAATGTGGCTCTGGCCGCAGAACTGGCGCAGGCGTGGTCGCCGTTCTTCTTCCGGGCCGAGGGGACCGAGGAGGTGTGGGGTCAGGCTCTGCGAGAAGGATATGCCCGGCGTGATCCGGGCCTGGGCCCGATGGACATCAGTGTGCCGATGGCGGTAGCGATCGGGGATGACGTGGAGGATCGGCTGGACTGGGTCCGGCCGATGTATGCCCTGTACATCGGCGGAATGGGCGCTCGGGGCAAGAACTTCTACTACGATCTGGCCACCCGCTTCGGCTACGGGTCTCAGGCCAGCACGATCCAGGAACTGTTCTTGTCCGGCCGCAAGGACGAGGCGGCCGCGGCCGTTCCGGCAGAGCTGATCCGGTCGATCTCGCTGATCGGGCCCCGCGGATGGGTGGCCGAACGGATCGCCGCGCTGGCCGGGGCCGGGGTCACCACGATCTCCGCCACGCCACTGGCCCATACTCACCAGCAACGGGTCGCCGTGATCGAAACCCTGCACGAACTGGCTAGCTGAGATGATCATTTTCTTGGAAGGGACTGCTGATGAAACTCGAGGGCAGCGACAGTGTCGCCCTGGTCACCGGAGGAGCGTCGGGCCTCGGTCTGGCCACCGTCACCCGGCTGGTGAACGCCGGGGCCAAGGTCGTCATCCTCGACCTGCCCGGTTCCGCGGGTGAATCGGCGACCGAAAAATTCGGCGGAGCAGTGCATTTCACTCCCGGCGACGTGACCGCACCAGACGACGTCCAGACCGCGGTGGACGCCGCGGCCGGCCTGGGCAGGCTGCGGATCGCAGTGAACTGTGCGGGTATCGCCAATGCGATCAAGACTCTGGGCAAGCAGGGTCCGTTCCCACTGGAGGATTTCAGCCGGGTGATCAGCATCAACCTGATCGGGACCTTCAACGTGATCAGACTGGCGGCGGCCCAGATCGCGCAGGCCGCCGAGCAGGACGGCGAGGTGGGCGTGATCATCAATACCGCGTCGGTCGCCGCGTTCGACGGGCAGATCGGCCAGGCCGCCTACTCGGCGTCCAAGGGGGGCATCGTCGGGATGACTCTGCCGATCGCTCGCGACCTGGCCAGCTCGAAGATCCGGGTCGTCACCATAGCCCCCGGTACCTTCGATACCCCTCTGCTGGCGGGGCTGCCCGAAGCAGCCAGAACTTCACTGGGCCAGCAGGTTCCGCACCCATCTCGGCTGGGCGATCCGGACGAGTACGGCCTGCTGGTCACTCAGATCATCGCCAACCCGATGCTGAACGGCGAGACGATCCGGCTGGACGGCGCGATCCGGATGGCGCCGCGCTAGGCCGGGCACTAGAGCAGTTCGAGGATCGTGGCGTTGGCCTGACCGCCACCCTCGCACATGGTCTGCAGGCCGTAACGGATTCCGTGGGCGTGCATGTGATGGACCAGCGTGGTCATCAGCCTGGTGCCGCTGGCGCCGAGCGGATGACCGAGCGCGATCGCACCGCCGTTCGGATTCAATCGGCTCGGGTCGGCGCCGGTCTCGGCCAGCCAGGCCAGCGGGACGCTGGCGAATGCCTCGTTCACCTCGAACACGCCGATGTCGCCGATCTGAAGCCCGCTGCGCTCGAGGACTTTGGCAGTGGCTGGGATCGGGCCGGTGAGCATGATGATCGGGTCGCTGCCGGTGACCACTGCGGTGTGGATCCGGGCCAGCGGGGTGAGACCGAGTTCGGCTGCCTTCTCACTGGTGGTGACCAGCACCGCCGAGGCGCCGTCGCTGATCTGCGAACTGTTCCCGGCGGTGATCACACCACCTTCCGGGCGGAAGGCCGGGGCCAGGCTGGCCATCTTCTCCATGGTGGTCCCCCGCCGAACCCCCTCGTCGGCCTCCACTTTGGTACCACCCGGGGTGGTCACCGGCGAGATCTGGGTGCTGAACGCCCCCTCGTCCTGCGCGGCAGCAGCCTTGGCGTGGGAGGCCAGGCTGAACTCGTCCAGCTCGGTACGGCTCAGATTCCACCGTTGCGCGATCATCTCGGCGCCCATACCCTGATTCGGCAGAACGTCGCCGTACCGGGCGCGGAAGCCGTCGCCATAGGGCCAGGCCAGCCCGTTCGCGGTGGCCAGCGAGGCACCCATCGGCACCCGGCTCATCGACTCGACCCCGCCGGCCACCACCAGGTCATAGTGCCCGGCGATCACGCTGGCAGCGGCGAAGCTGACCGATTGCTGCGAGGAGCCGCACTGCCGGTCGATCGCGGTGCCCGGCACCGTCTGCGGCCACCCAGCCGCGAGCACCGCGCTCCGGCCGATGTCGAAGGTCTGCTCACCGACCTGCCCGACGCAACCCCAGATCACGTCATCCACCATCGCGGGATCGATGCCGGTGCGTTCGGCGATCGCCCGCAGCACATGCGCGGACAGATCAGCCGGCTGCACTGCGGACAGACCGCCCCCTCGCTTACCCACCGGTGTCCGAACCGCCTCCACGATCACTGCGTCACGCATCAGTTCTCACCTCTTGATTGAAAGGCATCTTGACTATCAGGCTTTGAGTCGGTACCCCGGGCGATGTCGCGGCCGATGATCTCCTTCATCACCTCGGTGGTTCCGCCGTAGATCGTCTGCACCCGGGCGTCCAGAAAGGCTCGCCCGATGGGGTATTCGAGCATGTACCCGTAGCCGCCGTGCAGTTGCAGGCAGCGGTCGAGCACCGTCTTCTGCATCTCGGTCGCCCACCACTTGGCCTTGGCGGCGTCCACCGCGGTCAAAGTGCCCGCGTTCAGCTGGAACACGCAGCTCTCGAGGTGGCTTCGGGTGACGTCGATCTGAGTTGACATCTCGGCCAGCGCGAACCGGGTGTTCTGCAGGTCGATGATCGCAGAGCCGAACGCCCGCCGGTCCCGGCAGTAGCTGACCGTCCAGCCGAGCGCCGCATCGGCACAGGCCAGTGCCATCACCGCGATCGAAAGCCGCTCCCGGGAAAGACGTTCCATCAGATGCAGGAAACCTGCCCCTTCGGTTCCGAGCAGATTGGCCGCTGGGATCCGTACCTGATCGAAGAACAACTCGGCGGTGTCCTGGGCCTGCATCCCGATCTTGTCAAGCTGGCGGCCCCGCCGGAAGCCCGGCATGCCGTCCTCCACCACCAGCAGGCTGAAGCCGCGCGAGCCGGCCGCCGGGTCGGTGCGGGCGGCCACGATCACGATCCCGGCCTGAATGCCGTTGGTGATGAACGTCTTGCTGCCGCTCAGCACCCAGTCACCGCCGTCCCGGACCGCTGTGGTCCGGAGCCCCTGCAGGTCACTGCCCGCACCCGGCTCGGTCATAGCGATCGCCACGATCAGCTCACCGCTGGCCATCCCCGGCAGCCAGCGCTGCTTCTGCGCGAGCGTGGCCAGGTCGATGAGATAGGGACTGGCGATGTCGTCATTCAGGCTGAACCCGGAGTTGAGCGAGGTCGCGTTTGCCTTCGCCAGCTCCTCAATCACCACGCAGCGGAAGCGGTAGTCCGGCTGGCCGCCGCCGCCGTACTCCTCCGGCAACCCGATTCCGATCACGCCCTGCTTGCCTGCTGCCCGCCAGACGTCCATTCCGATCAGGTGCTCGGCCTCCCAGCGGTCCAGGTTGGGCCGGACCTCGCGCGCGATGAACTCCTGGACCGATTGACGAAATGCCTGGTGATCGGCGTGGTAGAACCCTGCCTGCATCACCACCCTCCCGTCTGGCGCATCACCGCGCCCAGTTCCAGCGTAGGTCGCCGTCCAGCAGATCTGTTCTCAGGCTGGCAATGCCCTTGCCGCAGCTAGCGCCGCCCAGGCCAATACCGTGTCCGGCACAGCATCCGCTGGCAGACTGCGCTGGCGTTGAACGGTTCACCCGCTCCCACCGGAGCGGGTCAGGGCAGGTACCGGAAAGGACAGCACAGGTCATGGACTCGCTGGGGCGCCGGACGTTGCTACTGGGCCTGATCGCCGGTGCCGGGGCCGCGACAGCCGGTTGCTCCAACGGCTCATCCAGCGGGTCAGGCGGAGCACGCCCGGCCGTGGCGCTGGGCGCCTCGCCCTCCGGCGATCCATCATCCGCGACGGCCAGCCCGGCTTGGCCACTCACCGGCCGGCCGCTGAGGGATCCCGCTGAAGCTGCGCATGCAGCGGTTGCGGTCAAGGTCCCGGACAATCGGAATGAGCATCCTCAGACCGGACTGGACAAAGCCGACATCGTGTTCGTCGAACTCGACGGCTATCGGGATGCCTCTGGTTACGGCGGTACCCGCCTGGTTCCGGTCTTCCATTCGCAGATGCCGAAGGACGTCGCTCCAGTGCGATCAATCCGTCCCGTCGACGTCCCGCTGCTCAGCCCGACCCGGGCGATCATCGGCAACACCGGCGCCACCGGCTGGGTGCTCCACTACGTGAAGCACTACGACCAGTTCGTGGACGGGCAATTGTCGTACATGGCCACCAAGGGATCTGGCTCGTACACGATCAACCCGGACCGGGTCCGCACCTATCAAGGCGTCACCTACTACGACCGGGCCGTGGTGTGCCATCCGCGGGTGCTGGCCAAGCAGACCCGGGCGTTCCGGAAAGGGCCGCCCCAGGCCTACTTTCCATTCGCCGCGGACGACACGCAGATCAGCACGACGTCGGCGAAGAGCGCCTCCCGGATCGACGTGCCCTGGAAGCAGGGCCACAGCTACGACATGAGCTACCACTTCGACCAGGAGTCGGGACGGTATCTGCGCAGCATGCCCTGGGGGAAGCATGTGCTCGCCGATGGAACCCGGGTGGCCCCCGGCAATGTGCTGGTCATCCGGGCCAAGCAGCACTACGGCAAGATCTACCCCGGCCACGGCGGGGTCGAGCCGCTGCACGACATCCTGAATGCCGCCGGCACCTTCTACTACTTCCACGGCGGCCGGTACGTGAAGGGCAGCTGGACCAAGGGTGCGGTGGATCAGACCTTTCAATTCACCCTGGCCGATGGCCAGCCGCTGCGGATGGCGCCCGGTCAGACCTATGTCGAACTGGCCCGATCCGATGCCCAGGTGCGCATCACGGCCTAGCCTGCCCGGCTTCAGGTTTCGCCCACCCGGCGCCTGACGTAGCGTCAAGACATGGCCGATACCTTCCAGCTCGCCAATCGAACCGTCCGCCGCCTGGGCTACGGCGCCATGCAACTGCCGGGCCCGGGGGTGAAGGGGCCGCCGCGCGACCACGACGAAGCAGTGCGGGTGCTGCGGCGGGCCATCGAGCTGGGCGTGAACCACATCGACACGGCGCAGTTCTACGGACCGAATGTGTCGAATGAGTTGATTCGCGAGGCCCTGCACCCATATCCCGAGGACCTCGCTCTCGTGTCCAAAGTAGGAGCCAGGCGCGACGATACGGGTAGCTGGCTCCAGGCCCAGCGCCCCGAACAGTTGCGCGCTGACGTCGAGGCGAACCTGCGCACCCTGCAGACCGATCAGCTCACGGCGGTGAACCTGCGCCGGATGGACGAGCACGAGAACGACGGCGAGACCGTGCCTCTGGAGGATCAGCTCGCCGAAATGGTGGCGCTGCGGGACGAGGGCAAGATCGCCGGTGTAGGCGTATCGACCGTCTCCGCCGATCAGCTGACCATTGCACTGAAACTGGCGGACATCGTGTGCGTGCAGAACGCCTTCAGCCTGGTGGATCAGAAGGATGCCGGCGTGCTGGAGCAGTGCCTGGACGCCGGCGTGGCCTATGTTCCCTACTTCCCGCTCGGCTCCGCCTTTCCGCACATGCCCAAGGTGACCGACCAGCCGGCGGTGAAGACGGTGGCTGATCGGCACGGTGTCTCACCGAGCCAGGTGGGCCTGGCCTGGCTGCTGGCCCGGGCCAGCAATGTCCTGCTGATCCCGGGGACCTCGTCCGTGGCGCACCTCGAGGAGAACGTGGCGGTGGCCGATCTGCGCCTCTCAGCCCAGGATCTGGCCGAACTGAACGCCGCCGCTTAGCCAGCCGCCCGGCATGAAGGACAGTCAGAGATTCTGGCCGCCGCACAGCTCGATCCGGGTGCCATTGGCCCAGCCCATGCTGTCGGACAGGTTGGCGGGCACGGCGGCGCCGATGTCATCGGCCTCGCCGGGCCGGCC
>CALMAR010000180.1 GCA_937859855.1 uncultured Kineosporia sp. | reverse complement strand
CCTCACCACACCGGCGAGGCCGGCGCGCCCTGTGTCGCCCGTGTCGTGCGGGCCGTCCGTGTCGTGCGGGCCGTCCGTGTCGTGCGGGCCGTCCGCGTCGTGCGGGCCGTCCGCGTCGGTCGGCGGCCTGAACTGGCCGACCCAACGGCCGGGCGTCCACCCCCAGGCGGAACTCAGCGCTGCCACCAGCTCGAGGCCCCAGCCGGTGAGCCGCATCGGGTCGCCGCGGCGAGGGATGGGAGCCTCCGGGCTGGGATCGCAGACGAACAGCATGACGTCGCGATCACCGTGGCACACACCAAGCCGCACCGGATCGCTGGCCCGTGCTCCTCCGAGCGTCCCGTCGACCTCCGCCTCGATCGCCGTGCCGGTTTCCCCCTCGACCGCCGTGCCGGCCTCCGTCTCGACCGCCGTGCCGGCCTCTGACACCGCGATCGGCGTGCCGTCAGGTGGCTCCGGGACCGGCATGCCGGCAGGTGGCTCCGCGATCGCCGTCCCGGTCGGGGCTCCGCCTCGCGCAGGACGCGTGGTGCGCCAGCGGCGCTCCATGTCCCCGGTCGTCGCTGCGGTGTGCCGGAGGGCGTTCGCGACCAGTTCCGAGGCGACCAGAACGATGTCGTCCGCGACCACGTTGAGCTGCCAGTCCGTCAGCAGCTCTCGCACCGCGCGGCGGACGTCGGCCAGCCCCGCCAGGTCGCCCGGCACGGCCCGGGACTCGATCAGCCACGTCGCGTCGGTGCCGTCATCGGGCGGCGTCGTCTGCAGGTCGGCGTCCAGGTCGAAGCGATAGTCGCTATCGGTCATGGGACACCCCGTTCGTCCTCACCGCCGAGTGAGGACTGTGGCGACTGACGGCAGCCGATTCACGTCCTGAGACGCAGCAGGTTAGTCGGGTAAGCCACGGTAGCGCATGTTTCTCCGACCCTTTTATCGGATCTGACGGCGATATCGTCCGATCGGCCCGGGACCCTGATCGGCAGGTTCTGCCAACCAGGTTCGGATTTCCGCACACGGGGAGTCACGTCCACCGCGGCAGGAAGCGGGCGCGTAGCGAGGACAGCCCGGCCAGCATCGCGTACTCCTGCGAGCGGGCGTCCGGCGGTGCCGTCCCGTGTGCCATCCGTTCGCGCAGGAACGCCAGCTCGCTGGCCAGTTCCTGGAAGTCGCGCATGGCACGCCGCGCATCGGGACCGCCGGTACGGGCCGCCCATCCCCGCGCGTCCCGCCGGGCGGGCAGTGAGGCGAGCATGGTGACCTCGGCCGGGGTCAGCCAGCCGGTGCCGCCGTAGACGGCGAGGTGGCGCGCGACCAGCCGACCCTCGCGCCGCCGGGCGACGGTGACCAGGGCGATGAAGGCGGCGAACACCGGCAGCTGGAACAGCACGTAGGCGGAGGCGAACCCGGCCAACCCGGAGGCGGCCGACAGGTTCCAGGCGCCGTGCAGGATGACCGCCACGGCGTAGCCGGCGATCGGCGCGAACACCCGCAGGAAGGGCTTGCGGGTGGTGGCGGCGATGCCGATGCCTGCCCCGGTCGCCGAGGTGAACAGGGGATGAGCGAACGGGGACACGACGCAGCGCAGCAGGAAGACGAAGACCAGCCCGCCGCCGCCAGACTCCGACAGCGTCCGGCCGAGGTAGAGGACGTTCTCGACGAAGGCGAAGCCGATGCCGGCGAGCCCGGCGTAGACGATGCCGTCTATCACGCCGTCGAACTCGCGCCGCCGCAGGAACACGATCAGCAGGACGGCGCTGCCTTTCATCGCCTCCTCCACGACCGGGGCCACCAGCACCGCCGTGGTGTTCACGTCACCGCCCGCGGCCTTGATCGCGGCCAGTGAGGCGGTGTTCACGATCAGGGCCCCGAAGGTGGCGACCGCCGCGCCCCAGATGAACGCAAGGAAGAGCAGGGACGGCGGTTCGGCCTCGTACCGGTCGATCCAGAGGAAGGTCGCGACCACCGGGAACACCGGGATGGCGGCCAGCACGGCCCCGGTGATCGCGCCGAGCGGCCCCGTCTCGACCGTGATCGCGAGCAACGACAGCAGGCCGCTGCCACAGACGATCACGCCGAGCGCGAACCAGCCGAGGATGGAACGGACCTTCGGACGCCGCGGACGGGCGGCCTCCTGCCCCGGTGGCAGGCCGGCCGGGCGGGCCGGCTGGTAGTAGGCGTCCTGATCCACGCGGGTGAGATTACCCGCGTGTCCCGACACCGACCGGCGACCTGTCCACAGGCGGAGCGGCGCTGGTCGCCCGGGCCCGATCCTCCGCCGTAGAGTACGGGCCGTGACGCCTGACAGCAGCGAGCGAGCACAGGACCGGATCGTCTGGATCGACTGCGAGATGACCGGCCTGGATCTTCACCATGACGCGCTGATCGAGGTCGCCGTGCTGGTCACCGACTCGCAGCTGAACGTGCTCGGGGACGGCGTGGACGTCGTGATCGCGCCGCCGCCGGAGGCGCTGGAGAACATGCCGGACGTCGTCCGCGAGATGCACACGAGTTCGGGGCTGCTGGGGGAACTGCCCACCGGGACGACGATGGAGCTGGCGCAGGACGCCGTCCTGGGGTATGTGAAGCAGTGGGTGCCGGAGTCGCGCAAGGCGCCGCTGGCGGGCAATTCGGTGGGCACCGACCGGGGCTTCCTGGCCCGGGACATGCCTGAACTGGAGAAGCACCTGCACTACCGGATCGTGGACGTGTCCTCGATCAAGGAACTGGCCCGGCGCTGGTTTCCGCGGGTGTACTTCGCCTCGCCGGCCAAGAGCGGCGGCCACCGGGCGCTGGCCGACATCCGGGAGAGCATCGAGGAGTTGAAGTACTACCGCGAGGCCCTGTTCGTGCCGCCGCCGGGGCCGGACACCGAGACCGCCCGGGCCATCGCCCGCAAGTACGTCCTGCCCGCGCGGTGAGGCCGGCCGCGAGCGGCATCAGGTCCGACCGCCCCTCATGATCACTGCATCGGTGTTCGCAGCGAAGGTGTCGTGATCACGCCATCTCGTTTGCGACCACGGGTGCAACCACGGCCGGCCCAAAGGCTCACCCCGGCCGTCACCCGCAGCCGCGGTGCTGGAATGCCTGCCGGGCCGGTACACTCGTCGTCGCAACCGGCCGACCCGCCGGAGGCATGGTGGGTGTAGCTCAGCTGGTAGAGCACCTGGTTGTGGTCCAGGATGTCGCGGGTTCGAGCCCCGTCACTCACCCCACGGCACGCGGCCACAGCGTTTCGTGTCGACGATGGGCGGGCTGCTAGCCTCGGTCACCGTCACGCGCCATTAGCTCAATTGGCAGAGCAGCTGACTCTTAATCAGCGGGTTCGGGGTTCGAGTCCCTGATGGCGCACCACCACCGCAGGTCAGAGGCCTGCCCCCGATCTTGCCAATGATCATCGCCATGGTTTACCCATGGTCTTCATCGTGCTTGCCATCCTCGTCTAACGCCTGATCGATGGCTGCCAGGACCGACTGTGCACCGGTCTTGGCGACACATCGGCCGTAATAATGATCTTGGGTCATCGACACGGGCGGCCTCGGGGGGCAACCCGGACTCGGCGTCGCTGCTGTCCCCGCCGGTGTCGGAGATTCAGCAGCCGTAGACTCGATGCTCCGCCCACAAGGGGGACGATCAGGGGTAGGGCAAACCTGAAGCACGAGTCACCAGGCAGACGCCTACTGCCTTGAAGGTGGGCCTCTGTCCCCCGATCACACACAGAACCGCCCCGCTCGACCTCACGTCGGGCGGGCGGTTCGCTCCTTGCTCAGCGCTTGTGCCAGGTGTCGCACCCGCTCGTCTTGAAAGCCTTGTCGGTGGAACGGATCTGGACGGTGGTGGGGCCGCTGGTGTTGTCATTGGCGATGATCGAGTGGACGCCGCCCTTGAGGTCGCGCTCCCGCTCCCAGTAGCAGCTGCCGCCGCTGGTGCGGTACAGGCCCGGCTTGATGTCCCTGCCGACGAGGAACGTGCCATCCCCAGGAATGGTGGTCGACGCCTTCGGCTTAGGCTTCTCCGCCTGGGTGGTTGGCGGGGCCGCCTTCTCGGTCACGGTGCGCGTCACCGTGTGTGTGGCTGGCGTGGCCGTCGACCTCAGCGCCGTGTCCTCCGCGGCGCCCTTGGATGTGGATGCACCGATGCCGATGCAGACGAGAGCGGTCAGGCCGTATCCGATGATGTGTTTCCACGGCTTCCCGGACCGAGAAGCGCCGCCGCTGGCCGGGGCTCCTGCGAGAGGCATGGGCGCCGGGCCGGCAGGTCGCGGTGCCCACTGCTGCGGCGGCGGCTGGTAGCTGGGCTGTGTCGGTGGCTGCGGCTGCGGCTGTCCCGGTGTGGGCCAGGGCGGCTGGTTTGTCATGGTGATCTCCTCCGTGTGTCCGGCGATCCTGCCGGGGCTGGTGCTGCACGTGGTGCCGTCCGGCTCGGGATGGGCCGAACGTCTGATCAGGCGGCGTCGAAACGGCGAGCGGCCTGCCGGGCGGCGTCGGCCATCCGGTCGTTCGGACGAACACGTACTTCTAGCCGTGGCCGGCGAGCCGTGGCCAGGTAGTTGCCCACGTCGGTCAACGGCAGGCCGACGTACACGAGTGCGGTCGCCGCGGCGTGCCGCAGCACGTGAGGCGTCACCCGAGTGGCAGCAGCCGGAGCAAGACGCCGATGCGCTTGTGGACAACTTTCTGTACGTCTTCAAGACCGCCCCGCGAGGCGGGGCGG
>CALMAR010000179.1:2230-5288 GCA_937859855.1 uncultured Kineosporia sp. | reverse complement strand
GGGCCGCCCGCCCCAGCGAGATCATCTTCCCCTCTGGCGGCACCGACGCGAACAACCTGGCCGTGCTGGGACTGTTCCGGGCCCGGCGCCGGGCCGAGCCGGCCCGGACCCTGATCGTGATCAGCTCGATCGAGCACCACGCCGTCCTCGACCCGGCCCGGTGGCTGGAGCAGCACGAGGGGGCGCAACTGTGCCAGATCCCGGTGGATCCGGCGGGCCGGGTTCAGCTGGAGGCGCTGGCCTCCTTGCTCGAGCGCGAGCATCACCGGGTCGCGCTGATCAGCGTCATGTGGGCCAACAACGAGGTCGGCACGATCCAGCCGATCACGCAGATCGTCCAGCTGGCCGGCGAATTCGGCATTCCGGTGCACACCGATGCGGTGCAGGCCGCCGGCCACGTCCCGGTCAGCTTCGAGCGCAGCGGAGCTGCGTGCCTGAGCGTCACCGGGCACAAGCTCGGTGGCCCGGTCGGGTCCGGCGCGCTGCTCGTGCGCCGGGAGCTTGAACTGGATCCGCTGGTGCACGGAGGCGGGCAGGAGCGGGGCCTGAGGTCGGGGACGCATGATGCGGCGGCGATCGCCGGGTTCGTGGCCGCGGCCAGCCAGGCGGCCAAGGAACTGGGCGAGTCCCAGCCGCGGCTGACCCAGTTACGAGACCGGCTAGTGCAGGCCGTGTTCGGCGCCGTCCCGGACGCGGTACTGGAAGGCGATCCGGTCTCGGATGACCGGCTCCCGGGCCATGCACTGTTCACCTTTCCCGGTTGCGAGGGAGACTCGCTGCTGTACCTGCTCGACGCTCGCGGGGTAGAGTGCTCGACCGGATCCGCCTGTCAGGCCGGGGTGCCGCAGCCGAGTCATGTACTGCTGGCGATGGGGATTCCAGAACTGCGGGCCCGCGGAGCGCTGCGTTTCTCTCTTGGCTGGAGTTCTACCCCGGACGACGTCGAGGTTCTGGCTGGCCTGATCGGACCGGTGGTCGAACGGGCCCGGACCGCCGGGATGACCGCCGGAGTGGCCTGACGGTTGCTGCCGCCGGCTGAGAACGATGTGAAAAGAGTTGTCTGGTGAAGGTTCTGGCCGCGATGAGCGGTGGCGTGGACTCTGCGGTGGCAGCGGCCCGAGCCGCCGATGCCGGGCACGATGTGGTCGGGGTACATCTGGCGCTGTCGCGCAACCCACGGACTCTGCGGGCGGGCGCCCGGGGCTGCTGCACGATCGAGGACGCCGACGATGCGCGCCGGGTGGCTGACCGGATCGACATCCCCTTCTATGTCTGGGATCTCGCCGAGCGGTTCGAGAACGATGTGATCAATGACTTCGTGGCCGAATACCAGGCGGGCCGGACGCCGAATCCGTGCGTGCGCTGCAACGAGCGGATCAAGTTCTCGGCCCTGCTGGACAAGGCGATGGCCCTGGGTTTCGACGCCGTCTGCACCGGTCACTACGCCCGGCTTCTGTCCGGGCCGGAGGGACCGGAACTGCACCGGGCTGTTGATCCGGGCAAGGACCAGTCCTACGTGCTGGCCGTCCTGGGCCGTGACCGGCTGGCGCGCGCCATGTTTCCGGTGGGAGACAGCCCCAAGGAGCAGATCCGGGCGGAGGCGCAGCGGCGTGGGCTACGGGTGGCCAGCAAGCCGGACAGCCACGACATCTGCTTCATCGCCGACGGTGACACCAGCGGCTGGCTGGCTGACCGGCTGGGACGGCGGCCTGGGCCGGTGGTGGATTCATCCGGGCAGGTGCTGGGTCAGCACCAGGGTGCCTACGCGTTCACCGTCGGCCAGCGCCGCGGTCTCTCACTCGGCAGGCCAGCGGCTGATGGCAGCCCCCGCTATGTGCTGTCGATCGAGCCGGTAGCCAACACGGTGGTGGTCGGCCCGCGGACGGAGCTGAGCCGGAAGGCCATCTCGGCGTCGTCGCCATCCTGGTGCGGAACCCCGCCCCGGACCGGGGACCCGGTGCTGGCTCAGGTCCGCGCGCACGGCGAGCCGGTCCCCGGGCGGTTGGCTGAGCTGCGGGCCGACGCCGTGACCGTGCATCTGGACAGCCCGGTGACCGCCGTGGCGGCCGGGCAGACCCTGGCCCTGTACTCCGGGCCGCGGGTTCTCGGTGCGGCCACGATCTCCTGATCTGCCCCGGATCCACCTTCCTCGTATCGTCCACAACCCGAACGACGGCCGGGTTATCCACAGGTTTGGGTTCCGCCGATGCTGGCGACGACCGGCTGTGTCAGGATCACCAGCATGGAGGGGATTGAGGAACTCAGGGCTCGGGTGGGGCGCATTGAGCGGGAGCTGGCCAGGCAGTCCGAGCTGCGGGCAGCTCAGGATCGAGATCTTTCGCCTGTCGAGCTGAAGGTGGATTCAGCGACCAAACTGTTGCAGGCGCTGGGACTGGTCCAGAGCAGTCACTCGCGCATGCTGCGAGACCATGGCACGCGCCTGGACCGGATCGATGGCCGTCTGGACGCGATCGATGCCCGGCTTGACGCCCAGGGCGAGCAACTGAACGATCACGGCAGGCAGCTGGCCGAACACGGTTTCCAGCTGACTCAGCTCACGGCGGATATGGCTGGGACCAAGAACGGCGTGACCCAGATCCTGCAGCTGCTACAAGCCAGCTAGCCGGCCGCGCCGGGATCACGTCCCTCGGTCAGGCTGAGGTTGATCTGGCGCCACCTGGACCAGCCAGAACGAGGCGCCGGCCGGATCGCGAACGCCTGCCATCGTGCCGTACGGCGTCGAGAACGGATCCTGGACGACAGTTCCGCCGTTGGCCTTGACCGCCTCGGCCGCAGTGCCGGTGTCGTCCACGCCGAAATAGAGCAGCCAGTACGGGGGCGCGCCGGCGTCGCCCATCATGTCGCCGATCCCGCCCAGCGGTGCTGGGTCGCCGGGCTGGTGGAAGGTCTGATACGAGGGTCCGGCCATCTCCAGCGGCTGATGCTCGAAGCCGAAGACCGCCGAATAGAAGACTCGAGCGGCGTCCGGATCGGGGGTGCGCAGATCCTCCCACGCACCTCCCCCTGGCTCGCTGTGGATGCTGGCGCCGATATGGGT
>CALMAR010000179.1:0-2220 GCA_937859855.1 uncultured Kineosporia sp. | reverse complement strand
CGGCCCCCCCGACGCCGAATACCGCCCCGGCGGGGTCGGCGGCGATTAAAAGCCGGCCGAGCTCGCCGACTCGGCCTACCGGCAGCAGGATGCTGCCGCCGTTCTCGGTCACCGCGGCGGCGGTCTGGTCGGCGTCGTCGCTGGCCAGATACATCGTCCACATGGGCGGCAGCGCGGCCGATGCCAGCGGCCCGATGCCCGCGGCGGCGGCGGCCGACCGCTGAGCTATGGCGTACCCGCCGAACTCGTTGTCGTCGTCACGGATGAAGTCCCAGCCGAGCACGCTCGCGTAGAACGGCTCGATCGCGGCGACGTCGGCGGTCTGCAGATCGGTCCAGCACGGGAACCCGGCCGGCCAGCGCGAGGATCGAATACTCATGCCGGAAGCCAATCGTCGTCGTCGTACCTGTGTCCAGGCCTGCGTCCTGCCGGGGATGATGCCGGTGAAGGCTCGTCTCTGATCCAGGCGCCCGCTCAGGCCTGGGCCGCCTCAGCGAAGGACGCGATCAGGCCCGGCCATCCGCCTTCGCTTAGGAACGTCTCGCGCATTTCCATGCTGCGCAGGCCGTACTGGTCCAGATCACCGTGCTCAACGACGACCCGGGTCCGGCCGGGCTGAATCTCGGTGAACCGGATCGCCACCCGGGTGAGCAGATCCGGGTCGTACCTGAACTCGGCTGAGAGTTGCCAGGCCAGATCCAAGCCAGCTGGGGGATCCCAGGCGAGCACGTACCCCCAGTCGCATTCGGTTCCCCTGGTGTTCAGCTCGTACCAGCGCCCGCCTGCCCATGGCTCGATCCGGACCTCTGCGAGTTCGCCTTCGCCGACGTGATGGCTGGCTGGCCACCAGGATTGGAACTGATGGGTGAACACGTCGAAAGCCCGCTCGGGCGTGCAATTGACGGTGACCTCCTGGCGAACCGGCCGCGTGGACTGCATCTTCATCCATCCTGCTTGGAGCCGGCCGGATCGTCCGCGCCGATGTGGCTGGCGAAGCTGTCCAGCGCCATCCGCCAGAAGCTGTCCAGGTAACTGTGCATGGCCTCGATCCCGGCCGGATCGAGGTAATAGATGCGCCGGGTGCCGCTGGCTCGCTGGCTGACGACCCCGGCATCACGCAGCACCTTGAGATGTTGGGAAACCGCCGGCCTGCTGATCGGGAGCCGGTCAGCCAGCTGCCCGACCGGCAGCGGCCCGGTGGCCAGGCGTTCGACGATGGCTCGCCGGCTCGGGTCGCCCAGAGCGGCCAGAGCGGCCTGTGCGTAAGTTCCCACGAACCGTAAGCCTGTACTTACGGATACGAATGGTCAAGGCCAGTACGCTGGACGACGTGAGCCTGGAACCGAGCGGCAGCGATCCGGCCGGTTCGCCCGGCCCTGCCGGTGAGCCGGGAAGCGACTGGACCGGCGAGTGGCCCGGTAATTCGGCCAGCGGGGTCGGGTCGTGGCCCGGAACGGACCCACTGGCCGCGGCCCGCGTCTCGTTCGACGAGCTCGGCCGATCCCCGCACATTCCGTACCTGCCGGAGTTGCCCGGCCGGGGCCCGGGTGCCGATCTGATCGGCCGCGGCGCCAGCCTGCTGGTGGACCTGCCGGTCGATCTGCAGCCATCGGGGTGGCGACTGGTCGATCATCCCGGCCGCGATCTGAGCCGGGCCCGGGCGTGGCTCAGGCAGGACCTGGACGTGCTGGCCGAGGTGGCCGACGGCTATGCCGGGCCGCTCAAGGTCCAGATCACTGGCCCGTGGACGCTGGCGGCGTCGGTGATCCTGCCCCGGCTGGAGCGGGCGGTCATCGATCCCGGGGCCTGCCGGGATCTGATCGGCTCCCTTTCCGAAGGGGTGGCCCAGCATCTGACCGAGGTGGCCCGGCTGGTGCCGGGCGCCGATCTGGTGCTGCAGATCGACGAGCCGTCGCTTCCGGCCGTGCTTAACGGAACCCTGCCCACCGCAAGCGGTTTCGGCCGTCTACGGGCGGTGGAGGGACCGGTGGTGGCTGAGGGGCTGACCGCGTTGCTGAAGACCGGCCAGGCGAACGGAGCCAGTACCACGGTCGTGCACTGCTGTGCCCGGGGTGTGCCAGTGGCCCTGCTGGCCCGCACCGGAGCCAGCGCGATCGCCGTCGACGTGTCGTTGCTGGATACCGCCCGCTGGGATCAGGTCGCCGAGATGGCTGCGGCCGGAACCCGCTTGTGGTCCGGGGTGATTCCCCAGCTGCTGCC
>CALMAR010000178.1 GCA_937859855.1 uncultured Kineosporia sp. | reverse complement strand
GGCTTGGTGCCGCTGCCTGGCCCGGTCCTGCCCGGGCAGCGCGGTCAGCAGACCGGCTGGCTGGTCGTGCAGTGCGATGTCGGTCAGGGGTCGGCCACCCTGCTGAACACCGGCCCTGGCCGCGCGGTGATGGTGGACACCGGCCCTGATCCGGCGCTGGCCCGGCGGTGCCTCGATCAGCATCGGGTCCGGGTGCTGGATCTGCTCGTGATCACGCACTTCCACGCCGATCACGCTGGCGGACTGTCTGGGGTGCTGCCGCGAACCGGTCGTCCGCCGATTCTGGTCAGTCCGCTGGCCAAGCCAGCCGATCAGGCTCAGGCGGTTCGGGCGATCGCGGCGGCGACCGGATCGGCGGTGATCATTGGTCACGCCGGGATGGCCGGAGTGGCTGGCGCCGGGCCGGACGCGATCAGCTGGCAGCTGCTGTACCCGGGGCCGCGTGAGGCGGTCCAAATGGCGGCGCTGGGAACCGGGTCCAGTACCTCGGACGAGCAGGGCACTCAGATCAATGACGCCAGCCTGGCCACCTTGTTCACCATCCACGGGGTGCGGGTGCTGAGTCTGGGAGACCTCGAAACCGATGCTCAGCAGTCTCTTTTCAGCTCCATCCAAGGAATGGGCCCGGTGGATGTCGTCGTGATGGCCCATCACGGATCAGCCCGGCAGTACCCGCCGCTATACGCAGCGCTGCAAGCTCGTGCCGCTCTGATCGGCGTCGGCCGGGACAACGACTACGGCCATCCGGCGCCGTCGGCGCTGTCCATGCTGCAACGGCTGCACATCCGGATCCTGCGTACCGATACCGGCGGGGAGCTGGTCGTCTCGGGGACCGCCGATCAGCTGCGAACCATGAGCTCCCATTGACCGGACCAGGCCGGGCGAGGCCGAGCACCGGATTCGTCTCGTCAGCGGCGGCTAGGCTGGCGACGTGCCGGCGTCCAGTCGAGCGTCCGCGACCCGGGCGCGATCCAGCCCAGCTGCCCGGACCAAGAATCCGCTGGTCGCCCCCGAAGATCTTCGCCCGGCTCCGGTTGTGCTGATCGTGGGCAACGAGGCCGCCCTGGCTGACCGGGCGCTGGATGCCGTACTCGGTGCCGCCCGGGCCAGCCATCCGGATGCTGAGCTCGAGCGAATCGAGGCTGTCTCGTACCCGGCGGGCCAGCTCGCGGTCTCCACCAGTCCGTCGCTGTTCGGCGGGGCCAAGGTGGTGGTGATCGACGGCCTGGACGCCGCGAATGACGCCATGGTGGCCGACCTGACCGGATACCTGAAGGATCCAGCCACCGACGCCTGTGTGATCGTGCGGCATTCCGGAGCCCTCCGGGCTCGCCCGGTGCTCGAAGCGGCCCGGGCCATCGGCGCGCCCGAAGCGGTTTGCCAGCCGATCACGCGCGACGACGAGAAGGCTGAGTTCGCGGCCGGGGAGTTCGCCCGGGCCGGGCGCACGATCGCGCCGGCCGCAATGCGGGCCCTGGTCGCGGCAGTGGGCAGCGACCTGCGCGAACTGGTCGCGGGGTGCCAGCAGCTGATCTCGGACACCGAGCACGATCCGATCGGGCCCGGCGACGTCGAGCGCTACTTCGGTGGCCGGGTGGAGGTCACGGGTTTCCGGGTCGCTGATGCGGCCGTGGCAGGCAAGTCGGCGCAGGCGCTGGTGCTGCTGCGGCAAGCGCTGGCCACCGGAGCCGACCCGGTGCCCCTGGTCGCCGCTGTCGCCGCCAAGATCCGTGCCATGGCGAAGGTTTCGGTTGCTGGCCGGGGACGGTCGGGCGACCTGGCCAAGCAGTTGGGGCTGGCGCCCTGGCAGATCGACCGGGCACGGCGCGAGCTGACCGGATGGGACGAGGACGGCTTGGCCGCAGTCGTGATCTCCCTGGCCGACGCCGACACCATGGTCAAGGGTGGAGGCCGTGACCCGGTCTATGCAGTCGAGCGGCTGATCATGGACGTCTCAGCCCGTGGCAACGTCCGGCCCGGCCGGGCCCAGGTCAAGGTGCGCAAACCGGGGAAGTGACCGTCCTGGACAACGCTGGCGGGGCTACGAGCCCGCGATGTTCACCATCCACATGACGCCGTAACGGTCGGTGCACATGCCGAAGTGGTCCCCCCACATCGCCTTTTCCAGCGGCATGATCGTCGCTCCGCCGTCCGCCAGCTTGTCGTAGTAGCCGCGCAGTTCATCCTCGTCCCCGGGACCGCCGCTGAGCGAGACCGACATGTAACTGACATCGGGCCGCCGCATGCTGTTGGGAGTGTCCGCACCCATCAGGGTGAAGCCGCTGGGTGTGGTCAGCTGGGCGTGCATGATCTTGCCGGCCTCGGCCGGATCGTCGCTGGCGTGATAGTCGCCGAACGTGTTCTTGGTCAGCTCACCACCGAAGACGGACTGGTAGAAGTCCATGGCCTCAGCGGCGTTGTCGCGGAAACTGATGTAGGGGTTGAGCCGGCTCGTCACCGTGTGCCTCCAAAGGCCATCAGACTGTTCCTCGCGGGCTGGTTCTCGCGAGTACGGGCCCGAGGTTAGACCTCTGCGGGGCAGGGGCTCAGAGCGCGGCCGCGCGCTTGGCCAGCGCCGACTTACGGTTGGCGGCCTGGTTCTTGTGGATCACGCCCTTGCTCGCGGCCTTGTCCAGCTTGCGGCCAGCGGCCAGCAGGGCCGCCCGGGCCGCCTGCGCGTCACCGGAGGCGGCGGCCTCGCGCACCGAGCGCACGGCAGTGCGCAGCTCGGACTTTACGGCCTTGTTGCGCTGGCGACGCTTCTCGTTCGTCGTGTTCCGCTTGATCTGGGACTTGATATTTGCCACGTACTTCTCTCTCGGTTCTTGACTCGTCGGGGGGTCGCGCCCGCCGCGGCTGCATCAGGCATCCATGGGCTGACCGGGGATTTCACCGCCGTCTACAGTACCAGCCGGTCGGCCGGACCCAGACCATCGCAGATCACCCGCTCAAGGGCGGCTGGGCCGACCCACCAGCTCGGCCTGGACCGTCTCGGTGGAGGCACTCGGCTGACCTGAGTAGGCGCAGCGACCCACCCGGCTCGTGCTCGACGGAACCTCGTGCCCAGCGCGTGCGTCTGAGCGGACACGAGTCCGGCGATGAACAGGGGGAGCTGTGCGGATCAGGACTGTGCTGCTGGCGATGGGCACCGCTGGGCTGCTGGCCGGCTGAGGCGCGCAGCCAGCCAATCAATCACCGGCCGGGCCGCCGGCGGGCGATCCGGGCACCTCCGCTTCCAGCCCGGTTCGGCCGGGGACCCCGGCCAGTCCAGGCGTACCGGTGCTCCCACCGGACGGGTGGCGCTGGGAGGCCTACCGCGACGTGCAGCTCGCCGTGCCGCAGGGCTGGGGATACGGCGTCTCACAGAGCCCGTGGTGCCTGAACCGGCGGCCGGACCGGCCCTACGT
>CALMAR010000177.1 GCA_937859855.1 uncultured Kineosporia sp. | reverse complement strand
GCGCCGAGACCCGCCTACTCGGTGCTGGACCTGTCCGGCTGGTCCTCGGTGGGCCTGGCCCCGATGAGGCCCTGGGACGACGCCCTGGCCGAGGCCGTGCCGTCCCTCTTCCCTGCGGGCCCTCCTCCCCTGCGGTGATCACCGCGGGGGGCGGGGGTGAGCGGACTGAGACCTATTTGTCCGAGATCACTGGTTGTGGCTGAGCATGTTTACTACGGTTACTTCAGATGTCCCCGGTGATGGCGTTTCGATCCCTGATCCGGCGATCAGGTCGTATCGTGGCTTTACGGAGTTGCAATCGTTCATCGCTGAGCGTGACAGTCGACTCAGGACCAACCGGTCATTGAGGGGCGAAATGGCGTCATTTCGGGCACGGGCACCGGGCGGCGCTGGCCTGCGCCCGCGAACCGGTGCGCGAACCGGCCCCAGCTGCGTCAGTTCAGCGCCAGCCGAGGCCCGGCCGGGGAGTGGCCGATGAGCGCACCGGACCCCTTCACTCATGTTTCGGCCGTTCCGGCCGATTCGCTGGCCAACGGTACTACCGGCGCCGCTGTGCCCGCTGTCCCGCTCGTGCCGGGCAACGTCTCCGGCCCGGTCATTGCCTCCGGAACGCTCGCAGGCCCGGGTGAGGGCGGTTCCGCCCGGCTGACCGGGCCGATTCGCGGGGATTGGCTGGTACGAGCGCAGGACGGCGACGCCGCCACCGTCCTGGCTGAGGTCCAGCTCGCCCTGCGCACAGACCTCGCACCGCGGGCCCGGATCCGGGCGTTGTACGCCCAGGCGCACTGCCTTCGGATGCTCGGCCAGGAACGGGCCGCGCTGTTGGTGGCGCGTGAGCTCTCCGATCTGTGCCGGGTTCTGGGCATGCAGGTCATGGGGCTGCGATCTCGCGCCCTGCAGGCCGAGCTGCTGCGCCGGGATGGCCAGCAGGCCGCCGCGGTGGATGAGCTGGTTCACGCGGTCGCTCTCGAGCACGGCCTGCGCAATCTGTCCGACCCCGAAGTCCAGGTCGCGCTGGGTGCGCTGGGAGTGGCCCTGCGATACAGCGGGGTGGCCGAGGAGTCGCGCCGGGTCGAGCAGCGGCTGGCCGCGGTCGAACCGGAGCTGGCCCGTAGCCAGCGGGTCGGGCGCTGGAGCAACCTCGCCTTCGAGCATGCCATCGAAGCGATGGACGCCGCCCGGCGGCCGCCGTTCCAGGCTGATGCGTCGCTGCTGGCTCAGGCGGTGGCCGAGAGCCAGCGGGCCACGTCGCTGGCCGGCTGGGGTGGTAGCTACGGCGTGGTCGAGATCGAGGCTGAGGTGCTTGGCGCGCTACCCGAGGCGGTGCTCGGTGACGCCGAAACCGGTCTGATGGCGCTACAGGGCTGCAGGTCGGTGATGGATCGCGGCCCGGAGGCCACCAGTGCGCAGTTGTTCTGGGCGGCCGGAATGGTCCGGGCCATGGTGCGGCTGGGGCGCTATCACGAGGCGGTCCGGCTGGGCACCCGCTCGCTGGCCGACGTCCGCGGCGGCCGGGAGACCGAACGGCTGATCCTGGCCTACGAAGTGATGCGCGCCGAGCATCCGCACGTGGAGCGTGATGGCAGCGGCACCCGCGAGTTTCTGGCTCTGTCCGAGCAGCGCTCGGGTACCGACTTGGTGCTGGTGGATGCCCTCTTCCGGGCCCGGGTCGACCTGCAGCGCGGTGCCGACGAGCGCCGGGTGCTGGTGCGGGCGGCCTCGCTGGATTCGCTCACCGGCCTGGTGAACCGCCGTGGCGCCGCGGCGGAGATGGCCGCCGCGGCTGCCCGCCCTCCGGACGAGCCGGTGGCTCTGCTGCTGATCGATCTGGACGGATTCAAGGACGTCAACGACTCGCGTGGCCATCTGGCCGGAGACGTGGTGTTGCAGCGGGTTTCGGTTGCTCTGCGCACCGCCGCCCGGCTGGAGGACGTGGTGGCCCGCTGGGGCGGGGATGAGTTCGTGGTGGTGGCGGCGCTCGATCAGGACCGGGCGCTGGCGCTGGCCCACCGGCTCTGCAGCACGATTCGCGAGTCGGCCGCCGAGGGCGATACGGCGCTGGTCACCGGCAGCGTCGGGGTGGCGGTGCGGGAGGCGCCGCTGGACGAGGAGACCTGGCTGCGCCGGGCGGACGAAGCCATGTACGCGGCCAAGCGGTCCGGCGGTGACGCCGTCGTACTCGGCTGACCGGCGTCACTTCTGCTTCGGTTCGGCCGGGCCGGAAATCCAGCCGGTGCGGCGGTTCGGCCGGGTTCGGCCCTGACCGGGTGACAACCCGCATCCGGGGCAAGCGATTGCTGATGGGTAGTCGCCCGGCCGGGGCATTCAGCGGGCTCAGGACGTCGCCGACCCGATAAGAGTGCCAGCGTCGCGGTCGCCCCGGAGCCGGCCGCTCAGCGCTCCAGCCAGCTCGTTGACCACCTCTCTGGCCGCTTTCTTCGCGGCCGTCCCGGCCGCGAGGCTGGTCGCGGTCCTGCTGTCGGTGCTGCTGGCAGTGAGCGTGGGGGAGGCGACCGATGCGATCACCCGTGGACGGCTGGCCGGCCTGGGTCTTGCCCCGCTGCCGGGGCTCAGCGGTGATCGCCGCTATCCGGCGCTCCCGGCCGACGCATCCGCCGCACCGCTGGCCCAGCCCGCGCCCGCACCGTCCGGCTCGGGCGGCTACGTGGTGCTGGAACACCAGGACGATGGTTCCGGCCGGCCCGTGCGCTGGGATCCCTGCCGCCCGATCCATTACGTGATCAGGGCTCGTGGTGCACCCCCGGGCGGGGACGCGGCAGTCTCGTCGTCCGTCGCGGAACTGGAGCAGATCACCGGCCTGCGGTTCCAGTTCGACGGGTACACCGATGAAAGTCCGGTTCCGGACCGGCGAACATTCCAGCCGTCCCGTTACGGCGACCGCTGGGCGCCGGTTCTCGTAGCCTGGACCGGCCCGCGGGAATATCCGCCGATGGCCGGCTATGCCGGCTTGGGCGGTCCCGACGCTGTGTCCGGCCGCAGTCCTGGCCAGCGCCGCTTCGTCAGCGGTGTCGTGCTGCTGAACCGGGACTACCTGATCCAGGCGCTGCGCTGGGACGGCGGCCGCGAGCACCTCGACGCAGTGGTCTTGCACGAGTTCGGACATCTGGCCGGGCTCGATCACGTGAACGATCCTGCCCAGCTGATGTACAGGCAGCCGACACCCAAGCCGGGAGGCTTTGCCGATGGCGATCGCCGGGGACTGGCTGCGCTGGCCGGCGGTCCTTGTTTCACCGACTACTGACCCAGCCATCCTGGCCCCGGCCCCGATGTCATCGAACAATCCACAACCCGCAGGACGGCTGGCTTTTCCACAGATCTTGCTCGGCTCGGTCTCGGAGGTGCCGTCCGGGCCAAGGTCGAGCCATGGAACCGGCAGTGGTGAGACGGGCAGGCCCCGGAGATCTGATCGCGTACACCTGGTACGAGCTCGGCTATCGGCCGCAGCAGAGTCTGATACTGATCGCCCTGCATGGCAACCGTTTTCGAGCTGGCATGATCTCGCGCTGCGATCTGCCCGACCCGCCGCTCAAGCGGTCACTGCTGGCCGAACAGGTCCGGGCAGCGGCCCGGCCACTGGTGGCCCGCGGGGCCAGCGCAGTGATGGCGATGATCTGTACCGGTGACGTTCTGCGTCGGCCAGAGCCTCCGCTGGTCCGGGTGCTGGTGAAGGAGCTGCCCCGGCTCGGGCTGGAGGTCCGGGACGTGCTCGGGGTCACCGATCGGGCCTATCGCTCGTTGCTGTGTGACGACGAGGCGTGTTGCCCGCCGGCGGGACATTCGCTGGACGGCGTTCTGCATACCGCGACCGCCGTCATGCAGGTTGTGGCCGGTCGTGTCATCGCCAGCAGTGAGGAGGATCTGGTGGCGGATGTCAGGCCGGTCAGTCTGGCCGAACCGGGTTCGCCGGTCCAGGCAACCGAGCCTGCTGCGACCGGCCTGGATGCGTCCCCGGCTGATGCCAGCCGGGATCTGTCCGGGCTCGGGGATCCCGGATCCTCGAATCCCGGTGATCCGGATGCTGGCGAAAGCAAGCGTCTCGAGTGGTGGTACTGGTGGCGCGACGAACTGGCCCGCCAGTGCGAGGCCTCCAGCGAGCCGGACGAAAGGATCAAGATCTTCTGGTGGGTGCTGGACGATGTGTTGCTGCGCGATGCCGTGATGTTGCACGCGATCGGAGCTTCAGCGGCGGAGTGTGAGGCGCTGGTTCGCCGGATCGATGGGGGCCCCGGCTGGGCCGGGTGGGATCATGCTCTGACCGCGGCGGGCAGACAGTTGCCGGGTGACACCAGGGTCGGGGTGGCCCGATCCCTGCTGGTCAGTGCGGCCCGGCACGCTCGTCCTGGGCGACGCGCACCCGTGCTGGCCATGTTGGCCTGGGTGGCCTGGTTCGAGGGGAACGGCGTGCGGGCCCGGCTGCTGGTTCAGCAGGCGCTGGACGACCGCCCCGGGTACTCCCTCGCCCTGATCGTGGAGGAGATCCTGCTGGCTGGTGCCGCGCCGCCCTGGGTGGCGCTGCGGGCCGTCGCATCGGACGGGTGATCGGACGGGTGATCGGACGGGTGAGTCCAGCCGTAACTGGAGTCGTTCGATCCAGAATCTGAGACGGGCTGGGCCGGAAGATTTCCAGCACGTATCCTCACCTGTAGGTCATGAGCGCCAGCGTCAAGCCCCGGCTTGCTGGCCGGCAACCCTCCTCCGC